>JAGIAP010000117.1 GCA_017744805.1 Chitinophagaceae bacterium
CGCCTTCTCTGAAAGCCAGCATAAAGAAGGTTTGTATCAAGAACCCTGAGAAAAAACGCAATGCCCCCGACAGCCTCTTCACCACAGACAAGGATGTTCTGCTCAACGACCCCGAGATCAATGTGATCGTGGAAGTGATCAATGAATCCGAGAACGCCTTCCATATCGTTTCTACCGCATTGAAAAATGGGAAAGATGTGGTGAGCGCCAGTAAGAAAATGATCGCAGAACATCTGCCTGAATTGCTGGAACTGCAAAAACAAACAGACCGCTCCTTCCTCTGCGAAGCCGCCGCCTGTGCGTCGATCCCCGTGATCCGCAACCTGGAAGAGTATTACGACAATGACCTCCTCCACTCCATCAAAGCCATCGTGAACGGCTCTACCAATTTCATCCTTACCAAGATGTTCGAGGAGAACCTGAGCTTCCGCGATGCGCTGATCCTGGCACAGCAACTTGGCTTCGCAGAATCCGACCCCACCCTCGATGTGGAAGGATATGATGCCGTCAACAAATGGGCCTTCCTCCTCACGCATGCGTATGGCATCATCGAGCACCCTGACAATATCGTGTTCAATGGTATCCAGAACGTTCAGGCAGGGGACGCCAATGTGGCCCGCGAAAAACATTACGATATCAAACTGGTGGCACAGGCCAAGAAACTCCAGAACGGGAAAGTGGCCGCCTTTGTTCTGCCCCAATTCATCAAACATGATGACCACCTCGCTTTCGTGAAGAACGAATACAATGGCGTAGTGATCGAGAGCGGATTCTCCGACAAGCAATTCTTCTACGGCAAAGGCGCAGGTAGTTTCCCTACTGCATCCGCTGTACTCAGCGATCTCTCCGCACTCCGTTACCAGTACAAATACGAATACAAGAAACTTTACCACCATACACCACAGGAGCTCACCAACGATTTTTACGTGCGCGTATACGTTAGCTTCGATGATTGGAAATATATCCCCAAGGATAAATTTGAATGGATCGAAGAATGGCATGCAGAAACCGATCGCAAGTACCTGGTAGGCGTGCTCAGCTTCGAAGAGCTCCGCAATAATAACTGGTGGAGAGAGAACAATACCAGCCTGATCCTGGCGCCCGATCCCATTATCGAAGACGTGGAGATCAGGAAACTGAAAAAGAAAAGCCTGGAGCTGGCAGGGATCGTGTAAGTATAGGATCGAATGATTGAATGATAAAAGAAGGCGTCTCAAAAATGAGACGCCTCTTTGTTTGTACCAGCCTTTCAGCCGGTCGCTAGTGTTCAATAGGGAATTGATATAACTAGTTAGCAGGCACCTGGCCCCCCGCCTCATGGGCATATTTTTCTTTGTAGCCTTTGATCTGCTCTATTTGTCTTTCTATGTTCTCTGTTGGCTTTCCTTCATGTGCCAGATAGTCTTTGAATTCATTACAAACAGCCAAAGCCTCATCCCAGTGGTGATTTCTCCAAAGGATATAGATATAGGTATTGAAGTATTTCGGGTTCCTGTCCTTGCGCAGCAACTCTTCCATCCATCGGATACCCGCTAACCCTTTATCCTTTCCCCCGGTAAAATTTCCCACCAGGCTTGACAGGCTTACAAAATAAGCGTCACTCTTCTTTCCATATTTCGAGAGGAATGCTGTTCCTTTTTCTGAAAGCGATTGTATGTCTTTCGAATTGAACACATCAAAGTACATCGCATACTCATCATAGTAGGCATATCCTTTTGCTTTGAACCTCTTCATCTCGTCGTTGAACTTCGCCCTACCTTTTTCATCGCTGCCATTCCGCTGAATAGCTGCCAGGTAGCCCAGGTAGGAAGCAGCAATGAAACTGTCCACTGCAGTCATTCCTGAAATACGGTAAAAGGATCTTTTATTGGTTTCCAGGAATTCAAAAGCAGCGGTGAAAGGTGCAGGTCTCACAATTCCGAACAGCTCAAACATTCCTTTCTCCTGCTTTCCTTTCTTTGAAAGGCCCTTGAAGTATGATTCAAAGTCGCTGGTTGCTTTTTCATTCCTGTAAGCCTTCTTCAGCGTGCTGAAATAATGCACCATAAAAGCATGGTCCCTGTTGCCAGTCTCCCATTCCCGGACCATGGAAAGCTGATTGCTATTGGGGTCTTGCGCTGTTTTGGCCAGCTCAATCAATCCCTTGCTATCAGGTGCACCAGCCATGGAATGGATATTATTTCCATCGGCATCCATGAACATCAGGGTGGGATAGGCATTGATCTTGTATTTCTTCCCAATTATTTCTCCTGCGCCTTTATCGTCACACTGCACTTTACAATTGATGAAATTTGCATTGTAGTAACTGCCTATTTCCGGTAATGGAAATACAGTAGTGGACAATACTTTGCAGGGAGCGCACCAGGAAGTGTAAAAATCCACGAATACCATTTTCTTTTCTGTCTTTGCTTTGGCCAGAGCAGAATCCAGGTTATGCATGAACTCTATTCCCTGCGCCTGCGATCCAATGGCTGCAAGCATCATCCCTACCGAAAGGGCGGCCCTGTATTTTTTAAAGATCGAAAGAATATTCATTGTTCGGATTTTTACTTGTATGCTTCGTTCTGTTCCAATGCAGGATTGGCTCTCATTTCCAGGCCGGGGATGGGATACCACACATCACCAGCTTTCCAGGTTCCGGGAGGGGATACTGGTTTGAGCTCTGCCTCTGCTTTATTGGTCCTTTTCAGATCGAACCAGCGATGGCCGAATTCTGCAAAGAACTCAACCCTGCGTTCCTGTTCGATGGCGAGCAGCATCGATGCCTCATCGGTAGCTGTGGCAGGAAGTAAACCTGCACGGGTGCGCACGATATCGAGATCTTGTTTTGCCGTCAGCAATTTGGCGGCGCCTTGTCTAATCCTGGCTTCACTACGGATCAGGTATTGCTCGGCCATCCTGAACATGACATAGTATTCAGTGAGCGGGCCATTGCCTGCTTTGTATTTTGAAGGATATGCCCATGTTGGATTGTTCACGGGATCGCTGAACCCAACCCATTCCTGCTTACGGCCGTCACCGGTTTCAAATGCACTCACCATTTGTTGCGTGAGCTCATAGTTGGGGCGGGAACCGCTTGCCGCGTTGAATTGCGATCCTTCGGCAGTGTTGAAATTGGAACGTACAGGTTGTAATTGCCAGATGGCCTCAGGGCTCGACTTTTTGAAAACCGTGTTCAGGGCAGGCAACCCGGTACCATATTTACCTGACTGGATAATGGCATCTGCTTCTTTCTCTGCCTCTTCCCATTTACCAAGGTAGAGATAGGTCCTTGCCAACAGTGCTCCCGCAGTATGCAGGTTTGGGCGCAGCCTTTCAGCAGTAGGGTAATCTTCTTTCAGTAAAGCCTTCGCATCTTTCAGATCGGTGATGATCTGTTCCCATACCTTCGCAGCGGGCGTACGTGGGATGAGCATATTCTCCTTGTAATCGGTACCCAGGATCAGTGGAACATCTCCGAAGAGGTTCACGAAATAGAAATAACAGAAAGCACGCATGAACCTGGCCTCTCCTTCCAATTGCTTCTTCACGCCTTCCGTCATATTGGTGGCTGTAGCCAGTCCGCTAAGTATTTCGTTGGCCCGGTAAATATACCTGTAACCATCTTTCCAGATAGTATGAACATAGATATTCTCCGGCGTTAGATCATGATCGTTATACTCCTGGAAGATGGGCGCCGTGGTATTGCTTTGCGTCCATATCATTTCATTGGCAGACATGCCAGCCAATGAGCTCATGGAAAAACATACGAAGGAACCGGCATTCCCATACTGATCGTTCATGATATCGATATAGATCGATAACATGGCCGAAGTTGCAGACTTATCACTCGTGAATACTTTATCTTTTGTAAGTTGATGCGGGGGATCTTCCACCGCTACAAATTTCTCACAGGAGCTGAGCAGCAATGTCATAACCATGCAGACAACCCATGATCTGCCAGTGGATCCTGAAAATATATAGTGAATATTTGATGCTATTCTTTTCATAATTACAACTTGAGTGGTTCTGGTTAAAAAACTACCTGGAGGCCAAATGTGAGCATCCTGATGGGAGGCATGGATGACAGGTTCATCGTTTCCGGATCGCTGATCTCATACGGTGTGATGGTGAGCAGGTTCTGACCCTGGAAATAGACTCTCAGGTCCTGCATATTCATCTTCTGCACGATGTCCTTTTTGAAGCGATAAGAAAGCGACATATTTCTCAACCTGATATAAGAAGCATCCACGATGCGGGCTTCGGAATAATTGGCATAATAACTATACGTGGTTACAGCTTCACCCTTGGTAGAATATCGCTGCACATTCGTTATATCATTGGGTTTCTGCCAGCGGTTCAGCATCTCCACTGTTTGGTTGATACGGCCACCGGGAGCCTGGAACTGAATACTGCTCTTTCCTTTCTGTTTATTGAAATGGAAGAAGAGATCGAGCGAGAACCCTTTATACTCGATGGTGTTTTGCAAACCACCATAGAGTACCGGCGCCATATTATTGATGGCGGTTTGATCTTTGGGCGTTGAGATACCAGCCAGTTTGTAAATACCAGTTTGTGGGTCCACTCCGTAGAATGGGATCGATTTATTGATGGTGATCGGCAAACCAATGGCAAGGGAACTTGCATAGGACGTGTTCTCAAGCCCCGGATAGGCGATCAGTTTGTTTTTGGGGATCGTTATATTGAAGGATGATTTCCAACTGAATTCTTTGGTCTGAACATTGGTGGTGTTCAGCATCAATTCCCAACCGGAGTTCTGAATGATGGCATCCCTGTTGGCTGTAATGCTCAGGAATCCTACCTGAGCAGGCAGTACAAGCCCGGTCAACTGGTTATCGGTCCTGTTGAGATAGTAATCAGCACTGAAGAAAACCCTGTCTTGCAGGAAGGATAATTCGATAGCTGCTTCCCATTTCCTGTTACGCTCCCAGGCAAAATCAGGATTGAAAAGTTTGGTGGGATATAATCCGTTCATATCCTGGTAAGGTACGCCTGAGGTAGTGGCGCTCCATAAGGGGAGGTAAGCATAGTCCCCGATACGATCGTTACCGGTAATGCCCATACTTGCCCTCAGCTTTCCGAAATGGAGGAAGTGAATATCTTTCATGAAGCTCTCTTCACTGAATATCCAGGCTGCACCCACGGCGCCAAAATTACCGAACTGTTTGCCGGGGCCGAACCTGCTGGATCCGTCGCGACGCGCAGAAAAATTGACCAGGTATTTGCTGTCCCAATTGTAATTGATACGTCCGAACAAAGCCGCGTAATGGTATTTGCTGAAAGAAGTGGAAACAGATTTATTGGAAGCCGCTCCCGGATATTCCATCAGGGCATCATTGGAGTAATTAGTGGCCGTGATGCTGGTTCCTTCATTCAGTTGTTCCTGGAAACTGGTACCTACCATTACCTGCAGTTTTCCCAATCCCAGTCGTTTGGTGTATTCGGCCTGTGGCTCGATGATCCAGTTCTTATGTGTCTGGTCGTAGAAATCTGCTGAACTGATAGGAGCAGTGGCGCCGAACGGAGTTTGTGCAATAATGGGGGTTGCAGATCGCTGATCCAGCGTCATGGCTGTATAACCCGCGTCCAGCCTTAGCTGCAGGCCTTCCATTACATTGTACTTCAGGTTCAGGTTTCCGATGAGATTCTCTGTTTTACCAATATATGGCTTCAGGAGATTGGCCATTGGATTGGAAAAATTCACGCCGTTATCTCTCCATACCAGGTTGCCCTGGTCGTCATAAGGATATGGCGCATTGGGAATGGTATTGATCAGTTGCATCAGGTCGGTAAGGATAGAATTGTTCTTATCCGAACTGTACCCAACATTGAAGGCTACATTGAATTTATTATCGGTGGAACGATGTTGGATATTGGAACGGAAACTTACTCTATCGTCCTTCATATTACCAGTATAGATAGGTGTTTCGCGATGGAATCCTGCGGCCAGGGAGAACTGTGTTTGCTGGCTTCCGCCTGACAGCCTCACCTGGGCATCTGTGCTCCTTGCCTTATTCGGCATCAACATCTTGCTCCAGTTGGTATATCGTGTAGTATCCCAATCTACAAGATCGGGTGCATTCGCTTTATCCATGGGTAGATTATCGTTCTTCAACGCTTCTTTACGCATGGCTACGTACTGCTTTGTATCCATGAACTCAGGCATCCTGGTAGGCCTGCCCCAGCCGGTGTAGAAACTGGCATCTACAGAAGATTTGCCGGATTTCGCTTTCCTGGTAGTGATGAGCACCACCCCGTTGGCACCCCTGGATCCGTAGATAGCGGTGGCATCGGCATCTTTCAATACCTCAATACTTTCTATATCAGCAGGATTGATAGCTACAAAAGGATTGGTGCGAACATTGGCGTTGATGATGCCACCGAGAGATTGGGCCGTGATGCCACTGGCGAATGTAATGCCGGAAAGCGAGTGGGCGAAGGGAACGCCGTCGATCACATACAAGGGATCGGATGATGCGCCCAGCGAGCTCTTACCGCGGATCACGATACTAACCGGTGCTCCGGCCAATCCACCCGACTGTGCTATCTGCACGCCGGGCATTCTGCCACCCAGGGCCAGCAATGGATTGTCTACCGGCTGTTTGCGGATATCCTCTCCTTTCATCTTAGCCACAGATCCGGTATTCATTCTTACTGTGGTAGTACCGTAAGCGATCACCTGTATTTCATCGAGCTTTGAATTGCTCAACTGAAGTTGAATGGTGAGGTCGGCAATTTCAGAACCGGGATTTTGTTTTGCTTTTTCGATAACGCCTGCCGTTATCTTCCATTCCCTGTTATCGTACCCCACAAAAGAGACCACCAATATATCCCCTTCCCGTACCTGTAGGCTGAACCTGCCATCTGCATCGGTCATTACCGAAAATTTTCCATTCTTTACGATCACGGAAGCGCCTCCAAGTGGTTTCCCATCTGCAGATACTACCCTGCCTGTGACGAGCTGCCGTTCAGGCATGATCACCAATTCAGGAAACAGCGAACTGATCTCCTGCCTGGCAGAAATGAAAATACTATTGCCCTTGATGACATATTTTAACGGCTGACCGCGGAAAACATCCATCAGGAATTTATCAAGCGGGGTGTTCACAGCTTTGATGCTTACCGGTTTGGCAGTGCGCAGCAATTGCTCAGAATACATGAACACGTAACTGGTCTGTTTTTCAACAGAGCCGATCACTTTTTCCAGTGATACATTCTGACCGGAAAAACTAACCTGCTGCGAAAGGGCATTCGCTGCTACGGTCATGATTCCAGTCAACAGAAATAGCGCAGTTAGTTTCATTACTAACAAGAATTTGGTGACGCGCCGATACCTCCAGCAGGTTGCCGGCATGCAAATAGGGACATTTTGCATAATTTTGCAATGTTTGGGTGATGAATAAAGCAGTCCAGAAGACTATATATGAGTTGCCCAACCGCCGGCCAGGAATGTGACAGCATTTCTGGCTTTTTGTTGAACTACTGTTCTAACTAAATCTTTTCACGGGATGGTATAATGATCATGCATTGTCCTTTCCGGACACGGTCAGTTCCTTTCCTTCCAGTTTGAACCGGAGACCCCACTCCTGCAGTACTTCCAACACATCGGCAAGATTTACGTTCCTGTACATTTTCCCTTTGAAGGTGATGGGAGGCAGTTTGCCTGCATAGGTGACCGTGATACCATACCAGTGTTCCAGTTGGCGCATCACGGCAGGAAGATCAGAGCCTTCGAAGTTGAACAGGCCTTTGGTCCATGCCAGTACCTGGTCCATATTGGGATCCTGTACCAGTGTGATGGTTGAGCTGCCTGCCTGAACATTGGCTTGCTGACCTGGCTTAAGCTTCAATGGCTGCCCTCCGGCATTGACTACCACCGCTCCTTCCACCAGGGTTGTGCGGATATGAGGTTCTTCTTTGTAAGCGTTGATATTAAAAGCAGTGCCCAGCACCGTAATGGCCGTATTGTTCACGGTCACCACAAATGGATGGAGCTGGTCTGGCGTTACCTCCAGGAATACTTCCCCTGATGCCGATACTGCACGGGTTTTACCGGTGAACGCTGCAGGAAAAGTAATGGAACTGCCTGCATTCAGCCTGGCCTTTGAGCCATCGGGAAGAGTAATATTGTATTGACCACCTGCCGGTGTGGAGATGGTATTCATCAGCAGTTCCTTGTTCTTTTCAGCATTCGTGTATACCAACTCCCCGTTAGCAGTCTTTGTTATTCTTGTGGCTCCCTGGCTGGCCAGGGTTCCATCAGCAGCGGAATCCAATATAATGGTGCTGCCATCGGCCAATGTCAATATTGCCTTATTGCCACCGGGCCGGATCTCTTTTGCTGCCACAGGAACAGCATTCATGTTTTGCAGCGTAGCTGTTTTTGCTCCTTCGTCTTCCTTACCTTGAAACCACCAGTACGCAGCCGCTCCGGCCAGTATGATCACGGCTGCCGCCCAACTTCCCCTGCGCAGCCAGCTCATTCCTGCCCTTCTTCCCATCTCTTGTAGCTTTTGGGGTTGACGGAACAATTCAGATTGCAACCGCAGATAACTTTTAGCTTTCAGCTCTTCATCCTCCTTTCCGGTTAACGACCTGTCCAAGATATATTCTTCCACCAGCGTTTGCAGCTCTCCTTCATATCCTCTTTCTTCCAGCATCTTGCGGAATATTTCCTCCTCTTGTGGTGCAAGAGAATCGGACAAATATTTATCTAATAGTTCACGAAGCGACTGTTGCATATTCCGGGATTAAGCAGAAGGAAATGGTCCTCCGGAATGGAAGACGCAGGAAATACCGGTGACACCCGCAAAAAAGTATCTTTTTTTTGAGGAGGCTATACGGATACCAGGAGTAAGCCGATCCCGGTGAGGAGCAGCTCATGTTTGTACAACTGTTTCCTGATCAGTGCCAGGATGATGGTGATGGTATTGGAAACTGTTTTTTTCGATACCTGCAGAGTATTCGCTATCTCTTCATGGCTTAGCCCTTCTTCCCGGCTCATGCGGAAGATCTGTTGCTGACGGGCAGGTAAATTTCCTATGATTGTGGCTACCAGGCCAACAGCCTCATTCACTTCCGGAGCAATGAGCTGTGGTTCAACAGGGCTGGCAGTTTTGAGAAAGGCCTGCAAATCTTTTTCCTGTTTTTTATTTTTTCTCAGCGCGGAGATGAGATGGTTCCTGACCATGGTCCTGAAAAAAGCCTGGAAATTCTCTACATGCCCCAGTGCATCCCTTTTCATCCATAATTTGATGAACAGTTCCTGTACCAGGTCTTCCGCTGCTGGTGGAGATTTGGTGAATGCCAGCGCCAGGGAGTACACATCGTTCCAGAAAAGATCATGCAGCTCTTTGAAAGCTGCTTCATTTCCTGCAGCGATCAGGGCGAGTAATGCTTTTTCTTTATGGGGGGGTACTGGAAGCAATCGGTTTAGGGTTGAGCGGTAAAACTAGATAAACTTTCAGTATAAATATGGAATTAAATTAATGAAAAGGGCCGGCAAACCTTGCCAGCCCTGATCATTCAATGGAATGCTTTCAGACTTATTTTCCAAACAGCTCTTTCAGTTTTTTCTCTATTTCACCATTGCCATTTGAATCGAAACCGATCTCTTTCAGGATGATCTTCCCATCCGGACTGATCAGGTAGGCAGTAGGCACAGCCGTTACGGCAAAACCGCTGACTGAAATACTTTTGGTATCATGCACCTGCAGCCAGGGAAGTTGCTGAACGCCCAGTTCTTTCAACCAGGCTGCTTTGTCTTTGTCTATCGAGATGCCGAGGATCTCAAACTGATCCCCACGATATTTCTGATATACTTCCTTCATATGCGGGAATGCCGCTTTGCAGGGGCCACACCAGCTTGCCCAAAAATCGAGCATAACATATTTCCCCTTCAGATTGCTGAAAGAAAACGATTCATCGGTTGGGGTGGATAAAGTAAAATCGTTCACCTGGCGCCCTATGGCAGAGGCTTTCAATCCTTTCAGGTAATCGGCCATCTTCTTACCCGCCTTAGTGCCTTGCTGGGCAGGGCTCAGTTTGCTGTACAGGTTTTCCATATCCTGGTCTTTCAGCAAATAGCGGTTACGCAACAACACATAGGTGCCTGCAAAAGAACCTGCATTGGACTTCACGAAGGACTTGATATAGGGCACCATCTTTTGCGTCATCAGCCCATCATATCCCTTTCTGTAGCTTGTATCGTTATAATCCTTACCAGGGAAACGGGCGCCCAGGGTGGAATCGATCTCTTTTTCCAGTTTTTCATAGCCTTTATCAAAAGCTTGAAAAGCTACTGCCGAAGCGCTTCCGCTGATCTTTCCCGTACGTAATCCCTTTGTGATATCGATATCTTTCAGAAAAACAGTACCCGCCTTCTCAACCACTATCGCATAGGGAGATATCCCACCATTCTCCTTCATCTCGTATTCATTGTACAAAACAGGCACCATGCCGTTTTCCCAGGGAATATTGAAAGTGAAAGCACCATTTTCGATCATCACTGAATCTTGTTTTATACTCTCCCCATACACATACACTTTGTTATGGCCTTTCGTGTCTCCTTTTACGGTTCCCTTTATGATCAGCTTCGTTTGTGCTGCCAGGTTATAAAAGCTTCCTGTCAGCAGAAAGGCGATGAATATTTTTCGCATAGAAATGATTTAAATGATTAGAACGGACGCGTATCCAGCGGGATGCCCCAGCCCGGGTTGAACCTGAGCACCACATTGGTGATGGGCACAATGAAATCTTTCGAATCGATATTGCCCGTATAGTTTTGGGCACCTACCGTATGAACGATCTGGCTCTTTGCCCAGGGTTTTCCATTATCGAGCATCAGGCGCTTGAGATCAACAAACCTTTTGATGCCTCCGATGGGCAGCTCCCTTCTTCTTTCTTCCAACACCCATTTGATCACTTCATCCACCGTGCCGGTTGTGAGTGGCGGCGTTCCTGTTTTGTACCTGAATTGACGAAGCGTGTTGAGATCGGCCACCGCCAGATCAGGACGATTTGTTCTGGCATAACCTTCAGCGCGCATGAGCAATACTTCCGGCCAGGAGAAACCTTCGGTCAGTTTCATCTTGCGCGGACGATAATGGCTGATACGCATGCCATCGTCATATCCTCCGCCCAGGCTTGTTTTGTAACCGGCAGTAGTGATATAGGTGAATTTGAACCGCAGGTCATTGGCCTGATCGAACAGACTGATCAACCCTGCTGAAGGATAAGAAAGAGAGGACCCGATCCCTGCATTATTGTCTGTAGCCCGATAGAACAACATTTCCCGGCTATTCACCACATTCAGGTAAGTATCCTGTGGGGTCAGGATCTGGCTGCTGACCAGGTTGCCTGGCGTTGCCCAGGAGAACTGGTTATAATCATACAGCACTTTGGATGGATTGGCGGCATTGGCTGTCCAGGCCAGGTTGGCATAGTAGGCCACGCTATCGAATTTCTGGGTAAAGAGATGGCAATAAGCCAGCATTGCATACCCTGCTGCCTTATTGGCCCTTGAAGGCCAGGAGCTGATCTCCGGAAGATCCGGTACGGCTGCGTAAAGATCTTGCAATACTCTCGTCACCACTTCACCGGAGGTAGAAAGATCCGGAAGCGCAGTATTGATATCAGGGTTCACTACATACGGGATGGTTTTGGTGGAATTATCAGTGCCGGGTTTGTACACCGGGCCAAAAACCAGGTTGGCATTGAAGAAACACCATGCCCTCGCCATGGTAGCCTGCGCTACTGCTTTTTTTGCCAGCAACTCATCTTCAGGCGTCAGTTGTCCCACCCCTTTGATGCCTTCTATCACATTGTTGAAATAAGACACCTGCGCATAGATACCAATGGTAGATCCGGTGCCCCAGAAATAATCACTGATCTCTGGGTTATTGTAAGGCTGACGATAGGAATAGCCATAATAGCGGTTCAGGTTGGGATGGCTGTTGAGTATGAAACCCACTTTTGCCTGCCCTTCCGTTATTTCAACGTTATCGGTCAGGTAAGAGAGCAGGCTGCCCCTGTTATTGTCCAAAAAATTCCACTCCATCTGGTTGGAGTTATCCAGCAGGTGATCGAAATCGGTCACTGTTCCAGGGATAAGCTTCCCTTTGGGTTTCACATCGAGATACTTGTTGCAGGAGCCCATCAGGAAAAGGCTGGCTGCGAAAATGAAATATTTTCGAATATACATAATAGTTAGTTTACAGGTTAACAGAGAATCCGATATAGAGCTCAGGCCTCATGGGTAGGTTCCTGATGATGGTGCCATCATCGTCCAACATCATCGTTTCAGGATCGATCCCTGCCTTATTGGCTTTCACAGTCCAAAGATTACGTCCCTGGAAATAGATCCTTGCATTGTTGAGCCCCAGGTTCCCCCATATTTTATCTTCGAGTCTGTAACTAAGTGTAAGATCTCTCAGCTTCATGAAATTGCCACTTTCTACCACTACATCGGCATATGGGAAATACCAGCCGTCTGTACTGCTTGCAGATAGTTTCGGATAGATGGTCTTGTTCTCATCTCCCGGTTGGCGCCAGCGCTTAGCCACATCTTTATTATCCACTTCAGATCCACTGTAGGTATCCCTGCGGAAAACACTTCCCATTTGTGCGATCAGCATGAAAGAGACATCGAAGCGTTTATAGGTGAACGTATTGGTGAGGTTCAGGATATACTTCGGTCTGATAGTTCCGGAGTACACCATATCCGCCACGGTAGCATCTCCGCCGTATATCTTTTTCTTCTTGCTGGCGTCGAAGTATAAGGGGGTGCCTGTATCATCGAGGCCGGCGAATGCATAGCTGAAGACGGCGTCGAGCGGATAGCCCGTTCTCAGGGATGCCCCGCCTGATGCGCCCAACAAGCTGGCAGAAGAGGTCATGGTGAGATAGGTGGTATACAGGTAGTCGTAATTGAACTGCAGCACTTTGCTTTTGTTGAATGCTCCATTGAAGTAAACATTCCAGCCGAAGTCGCGTCCTTTCACGATATCCGATTCCAGCGACAATTCAATACCTGTATTCCTGGCATCGCCGGCATTCCTGATCACGGAAGCCCTTCCATAAGTTGGGTCGATAAAGTCTGGCGACAACAGGTCTTTGCTTAGCTTGTTGTAATAATCCAGGCTTAGGTTGAGCTTACCATGGAAGAGGCTCAGATCCGTTCCCACATTGGTGATGAGGGTACGCTCCCAGCGCAGGTCTTTATTGGGCAAAGAAGAAATGGAATAAGAGATACCGCCAGAAGTGGGAGAATAAGTACCTGGTTGTACCAGCATATAGGGCCCCTGGGTCAGCGATGTATTTCCATTGATGCCAAAGGAACCACGGATATTCAGTTTATCTATCCAGGGAACATTGAAGAATTTTTCATGTCCGAGTTTATACGTGCTACCTACCGACCAGTTGGGTTTGTACCTGTATTTCGGATTGGTGCCAAACAGGTTGGCCTGATCTATCCGGATACTTCCACTAAGGATGATACGGTTGTCATATTCATAGGAGCCATTGGAATACAGGGAAACGAACCTGTTATCACGGAAAGTGTATTTTCCGTTTTCAGCTAATGAAGGATAACCGCTGAAAAGGAAATCAGAAAAATAGCTCCCGCTGTTATAATCGAGATAGTTGAAGGGAGCGAAAGTACCTGCCTGATCATTGTAACCGAACCTGGTGGGATAGGTATTGTTATCGAGCACATCTTTATTGACCTCACTACCTGCAATTATGGACACCCTGTGCATACCACCAAAGGTTTTTCCGTAGTTGGCCTGCGCCCTGAGGGTATACGCTTCACTCTGATTCCTGAATTCATTATTGACAGCCCCGTCGGGTATATAATGCTTGCCGGGAACCGATATGGAACTGGTTGAATTGTAAAGCGACCTTACATAAAAGGAATTGGCGTCATAGATCTCACGCTGCATGGAACTACCTCTTGACCAGGCACCGCCGACCTCTGCACTCAACCCATCAGCGATATTCACTGAAATGCTGGCCCCGAACCTTGCCAGGTATCCCTGCAGCTTTGATGATTGCATGGACAGTTCCGTCAATGGATTATAGTTCATGGGCTTGAGACCTCCATAGTTCTGGTATCTTTCTATCAGATCGGGTCTTGCCACATGAATGTCCTGCGGTTTCCCTGACTGATCAAAAAGATTGTAATAGGGCTTCATGATGCCGTAAGAAGTGAAGTCCATCATACTACCCCATTCGGAGATCGTACCATTGCTGTTGTTGAAATTGATATTGGAGAACATCCTCACCGTTACACCATTCAGCGGTTTCCAGTCGTTCTTCAGATCCAGTATCAGCCTGTTATCACTATTGTTCACCATATTGTTCTGGTTGGTGATATACCTGAAAGCCGCATTGGTGGAGCTTTTCTCGCTGCTGGAAGAAATAGTGATATTATGTTGTTGTGTGAACTTGCTTCTGAACAAATGACGTTCCAACTGATCCTGGGTGTTGTTCTTCCTGAGTTGGTCCAGCTCAGCGTTCACCTCTTGCCCGGTGAGCAGCCCATCTTCCTGCATGATCAGCAATTGCGTAACCCGGCCGGCAGTAGGGTAATAATCATAAGTGAAACGGACGGAAGAAGGATCACTATTGAACAAGGCTACTTCTGCATCTACATAATCAGCGCCGTTGGTCTTATTGAGATAAGACAATTGAGGACGAAGTGTAACGCCTGAACTGCCTTTATACCCGATCTGTAGTTTGCCTTTTTTAGCATTTTTGGTGGTGATCACGATCACGCCATTGGAAGAGCGGGCGCCATAGATAGAGGCTGCCACGGCATCTTTCAATACAGTGACGCTTTCAATATTATCGATGTTCACGGACTCGAGGCCACCGGTGATGGGATAACCATCCACAACGATCAGGGGGTCTGCATTGGCCAGGAAGGTGGATTTACCACGCACTTCTATCTTTCCTTCTTTGGTGATGGCGACGCCTGCGGCCTGTCCTTCCAGCGCTGAGAGCAAGCTGGGTTGCAATTTGTTCTCGAGGCGCTTGGTTTGAACAGAAGAATAGGAACCTGTCATCCTTTCCCGGGAGATGGTCTGATAACCGGTGTTCACTGTAACGGCCACCTCTTCCAGTTTGATGGTAACAGGGCTGAGCACCACTGTAAGGGG
>JAGIAP010000118.1 GCA_017744805.1 Chitinophagaceae bacterium
ATGCCACCACCCACCGTGAACGGGATATTGATATGATGTGAGATCCGGTTCACCAGTTCTCTCAATGTCTTTCTTTTTTCATTGGTAGCCGTGATATCCAGGAATACCAGCTCGTCCGCGCCTTCGCGGGCGTAGAGGGCGCCCAGCTCCACAGGATCGCCGGCATCGCGGAGGTCCACGAAATTGGTGCCTTTGACGGTACGGCCATCCTTGATATCCAGGCAGGGAACAATTCTTTTACAAAGCATGACGGTTATGATTGAAACCGGAACAGTTCCGGTACATGTTTTATTTTATTTTCCTTCATTGAACCTTACCAGTTCCGGCAAAGAGATCCTTCCTTCATAGAAGGCCTTCCCTACTATCACTCCTGCACAACCGATATCGCGAAGCGCCTCCAGATCAGCCACATTACTCACTCCCCCACTGGCAATGAAATGCAGGGAAGGGAATTTGGAAAGGATATTCCTGTACAATTCGGTTGATGGGCCCTGCAATAACCCATCCTTGCTCACATCGGTGCAGAACAATTGCTGAACACCATGAGCCAGGTATTTTTCGATGAAGTCGTAGATCCAGATATCGGTGGTTTCCAGCCATCCGGCCACCGCGATCTTTTCTTCCTTCACATCGGCCCCAGTAAGAATTTATCAGCGCCATACGTGAGCAGCCATTGCACAAAGAGACTTTCATCCTTGACGGCCAGGCTGCCGATGGTAGCCAGTGCCGCACCGGAATTGAAAACGATATCCACGTCCTCCTTCTTCTTGATGCCGCCTCCAAAATCCACCACCAGGCTGGTTTTTCCGGCAATAAGCTCCAGCACTCTCCAGTTTTTGACAGTGCCGGCCTTAGCACCATCCAGGTCAACCAGGTGCAGTCTTTGCAATCCTGCATCCTCGAATTGTTTGGCTACTTCAAGCGGGTTCTCATTATAGATCTTCTTCTGTTGGTAATCGCCCTGGGTAAGCCTTACGCATTTACCCTCGATAATATCTATTGCCGGAATGATCTGCATGTATCTGATTAAATGTTCAGGAAATTCTTGAGAATGGTTTCGCCAACGGTGGCGCTCTTTTCAGGATGGAACTGCACACCGTAAAAATTCCCCCTGTGCAGGGCGGAACTGTATGGCTTTCCATATTCAGTGGTAGCGATGGTATGCTCTCCTAACGCTGCATAGTATCCGTGTACAAAATAGCAGAAGCTATTCTCAGGAACGCCTTTGAACAGGTCTGTTTTGAGCGAATGGATATTGTTCCACCCGATCTGCGGGATCTTGACAGGCCCATCTTCCACCACGGCCGGAGAAAACAATTTCACTTTCTCTTCGAAGATCCCCAGGCAGTTGGTATCGTTCTCTTCGCTATAGGCGCACATGAGTTGCATACCCAGGCAGATACCCAATACCGGCTGTTGCAATTCTTTCAAAACCTTATCCAATCCACGCTCCGTGAGGTAGCGCATGGCGCTGCTGGCCTCACCTACGCCCGGAAAGATCACTTTACCAGCCTTACGCAGTTGCTCATGATCATCGGTAACGGTGGCCGTTGCCCCGATCCTTTCCAGTGCGTATAGCACCGACTGGATATTCCCTGCATTGTATTTTACGATAGCTAATTCCACTATTATTCTTTTTGCTAAAAACGCGAAAGTTAAATCATTTGACAGACCTGATGAATTGTTCTGTTGCCGCGCTCACATCGGTAGCGCCATCGAGCGCCCTGATGAAAGCGGTACCGATGATGGCCCCATTGGCAAATTCAGAGGCCGCATCAAAACTAGCCTTGTCCTTGATGCCAAACCCTACCAGTACAGGGTTCTTCAATTCCATCGCCTGTAATCGCTGCAGGTAAGCGCTTACACCGCCCATATTCTGGTCCTTTCCGGTGGTGGAACTGGAGCTCACAGCATACAGGAAACCCGTGCTCAATGCGTCCAGTCTTTTTACCCGCTCAGGTGTTGTTTCCGGCGTTACCAGGAAGATGAAATCCAGTTTGTATTTTTTGATGATGGGGCCGTATTCATTTTCGAATTCGAATTCCGGAAGATCAGGCAGGATCAGGCCATCCACGCCCATTGCTGCCGCATCGGCACAGAATTTTTCGAACCCATACTGAAGGATCGGGTTCATATAGCCCATCAGGATCACCGGTAACTGAACAGAAGAGCGCATATCCTTCAATTGCTCAAAAAGCTTCCTGATGGTCATGCCATTCTGCAAGGCAATGGTGCTGCTGGCCTGTATCACAGGGCCATCAGCCAGAGGATCGCTGTAGGGCATGCCCAGCTCTATGAGGTCTGCACCGCTATTTTGCAGGGCCTGCATGATGGTAACGGTGCTGTTCAGTTGCGGATAGCCAGCAGTGACGTATACGTTGAGAACCTGTTTATTTTTCTTTTTGAATAATTCTTGTATCCTGCTCATGATGACGAAATTCTTTATAGTGTATTGATCATCGTTATAATCCCATTGCCTGCATGTAAGTAGCCATATCCTTATCACCTCTTCCACTCAAACAAAGCACCACCACATCATCTTTTTTGAAAGACACCTGGTGCAATCCCGCCAATGCATGGGAAGATTCCAGGGCAGGAATGATCCCTTCCTGTTGCGTGAGATTGAATGCTGCACGAACCGCTTCTTCATCGGTGGCGCTCAGAAAAGTACCACGGCCACTCGTGAAAAGATTGGCATGCATCGGGCCGATACCCGGATAGTCGAGGCCCGCTGAAATGCTATGTGGCTCTACCACCTGGCCATCTTCGGTCTGCATCACCAGGCTCTTGCTGCCATGCAGTACGCCGGGCTTTCCGAGGCGGGTGGTGGCTGCACTCATGCCACTGTCAACACCATGACCAGCCGCTTCCACCGCTACCAGTTTCACGGATCCCTCTTCTGTAAAATGATAGAATGTACCTGCCGCATTGCTGCCGCCGCCAACACAGGCGAATACATGGGTAGGAAGCTCGCTTCCTGTTTTCTCTTTTAATTGTTTTCTTATTTCTTCACTGATCACGCTCTGGAAGCTGGCAACCATATCGGGATATGGATGGGGCCCCACTACGGAACCGATGATATAATGTGTGTCGTTGGGATTATTGATCCAATCCCGGATAGCCTCATTGGTAGCGTCTTTGAGCGTTTTGCTGCCGCTGGTGGCAGGGATCACGGTAGCGCCGAGCATCTTCATGCGGGCTACATTGGGCGCCTGTCGCTGGATATCTTTCTCACCCATGTATACGATGCACTCGATGCCTTTGAGGGCGCAAACGGTGGCCGTGGCCACTCCGTGCTGACCCGCACCGGTCTCGGCGATGATCCGCTTCTTTCCCAGACGAAGGGCCAGCAGTATCTGGCCGAGCGCATTGTTGAGTTTATGGGAACCTGTATGACAAAGATCCTCGCGCTTGAGATAGATATTGGTATTGAACTGAGCGCTCAACCGGACTGCATGATAGAGTGGTGTAGGCCTTCCGACATAATCTCGGAGCAGGCTCTGGTACTCATCACGAAAATCCTTGCTGCCGATGATCTGCTTGTACTGGTTACGAAGCTCCTCTACGTTCCGGTGCAGCATTTCGGGGATATAGGCCCCGCCGAACTGCCCATAGTACCCCTGCGCATCCGGTTTCTGGTAAATTGTCGTTGACATTGTCTGATATTTTTATCCGTTAGGGATCTTATTTCATTTGCTCCACAAATTCGCGCACCATATTCATGTCCTTGAAACCGGGACTGGTCTCGAACTTGCTGTTGATATCGATGGCAAAGAGCGCTTTGGCGGCGGGCTCCTGCTCAAATTCCCGCAGTTTTTCCACGTCACCGGGCTCGATGCCGCCGCTGAGAAAAAATGGTTTTCCGATTACGGAATCCTTGAGCACACTCCAGTCGAATTTCTTTCCTGTGCCTCCGTAACCCGCGCCCATGGTATCGAACATGAACATATCGCAGCAATCCATATAAGGCCTGATCATCCATTCCACACTATCGTTGTCGCTTAGCCGAAAAGCTTTCACTACGGACACATAATCTGCGATCTTCTCACAATACTTGGGATTTTCATCGCCATGCAATTGCACCAGGTGCAGCCTGCATTCATCCACCATATGCAGCACTTCTTCGATAGGCGCATTCACAAACACCCCCACTTTGTTGATATGGTTCTGTTTCCTGATCTGGGTGGTGGTCATATGTTTAAAAACATAGCGGGGACTTTTGGGGTAGAAAATGAACCCTGCAAAAGATACTCCCATATTGGCCAGCCCTTCTACCTGATCTGGCTGGGTCATGCCGCATACTTTTACTCGCATATTGTTCAGATTTTAAGTGTTAAGGATGTATCCGGCAAGCGAATCTGTTCTCATCGGGCAATAGCTGCCTGCAGTTCCTGCACAAAGCTTTCAAAGGCTTTGGCTGGTTCTGCCGCTTTCATGAAATTCTCTCCGATCAGGAAGCCCCTGAATCCATTTTTCCTGAAAAGCAGGATATTCTCCACCGCATTGATGCCACTCTCCGCGATCTTGATCCTGTTGTCCGGGATACGTTGTGCCATGCCCAGGCTTCTTTCGATATCCACTTTGAAAGTGCGGAGGTCCCGGTTATTGATCCCTACCAGCACCGTTTCATCGCAGATATGGGCCAGCTCTTCTTCGTCGTGCAGTTCCAGTAACACTTCGAGGCCGAGCTGAGTGGCAAAGGTAGCCAACCGTTTCACTTCTGCAGGGGTTAAACAGGCGGCGATCAGCAAAATCACATCGGCGCCCATGGCGCGGGCCTCCAGGATCTGGTACTCGTCCACGATGAAATCCTTGCGCAGTATGGGAACCTGGTTCACACGAGCCGCTTTCAGGTCAGCCGTACTGCCTCCAAAAAAAACTTCGTCTGTGAGTACGCTCAGACCGGAAGCATGCTTTGCATAGGCGGAAGTCACTTCCACCACATCTGCCGTTCCGTTGATCAGCCCCTTTGAAGGCGATCTCCTCTTGAATTCCGCGATGATGCCCGTACGTGCATCATTCAGCAGGAATTCTTTCAAACTCAATACCTTTCTGTTGAATAAAGCCTCCTTTTCCAGCATAGAAGCAGGCGTCCCCGCTTTTCGTGCCGCTATTTCCGTTCTTTTGTGAGCGATGATCGTATCGAGAATATTCATGACTATTACTTATTGAAGAGCGATCAGTTTTTTGAATGTATTGTATGCTTTTCCACTTTCCAGACTTTCCACGGCAGCCGCATAGGCCTGCTCGTAGGTTTGATGATTGCCCGTACAATGCAGCGCCATGGCCGCATTGGCCAATACTACGGCATTCTGCGCCCAGCTACCCTCTCCTTTCAGGATCTTGGTAAACAGTTTAGCTGCTTCTTCCACGCTGCTTCCACCGTAGATATCGGCGGGTGTCACCGCGCGTTTACCCAACTGCTCCGGCGTCATGATCCGCTCACCCAGGTTGGTGATCACCTTGGTATCATTGGTCAGGGAGATCTCATCATACCCATCCAGTCCATGGATGATGGTGAAAGCGCTACTGCCCTGCTGCAAAAGGTAATTGTACACGCGGGCCATCTCCAGGCTATACACGCCTACCAGTTGGAATTTGGGCGAAGCAGGGTTCACCATCGGCCCCAGCATATTGAAGAAAGTACGCATGCCCAGGTTCTTTCGGATGGGACCTACAGTCTTCAGGGCAGGATGGAACATAGGTGCATGCAGGAAGCAGATATTGGTCTCTTCCACTTCTTTTTTCAAGCGAACCTTATCGTTCTTGAATTTGTAGCCGAGTTGCTCCATCACATTGCTGGCGCCACTGATGCTGCTGGCTCCGTAATTGCCGTGCTTGGCCACTTTCTGGCCTGTGCCTGCCACAATGAAGCAGCTCAGGGTAGAGATATTGAAGGTGTTCTTTCCATCACCTCCCGTACCTACGATGTCGATGGTTTCATGACCATTGAGATCCACAGGCACGCAGAGCTCCAGCAATGCATCACGGAAACCCTGCAGCTCTTCGATAGTGATGCTGCGCATAAGGTATACCGTCATGAAGGCCGTTACCTCATGTTCGTTATAGCTTCCCCTGCCGATGCCTACCAGTGCTTCTTTTGCGGCTTCACGACTGAGGGATTTATGTGCGAATAATTGTTCTAAGATCTTTTTCATAATTGTCTTTTCACTGATTCAAAAAATGGTTGATGATTTTGTTATTGTTTCAACCAGTTTCTCAGGATGGTCTCTCCTTTGGGAGTGAGCACACTTTCCGGATGGAACTGAACGCCCTGCACATCGTATTGGTTATGCTGAAGCCCCATGATATAATCGTTCTCATCACGGGCAGTGATGGTGATCTCTTCCGGAAAATCTTCATCACTGATCACCCAGCTATGATAGCGGCCCACTTCCAGGGTATCGGGCAAACCTTCGTACAGATCATTCTTTGTACGCTTCACAATGTTCACGGGAGTGGCCACTCCATGATACACCGTGCTGAGGTTCACCAGTTTCCCACCGAAAGCCTCACCGATGGCCTGATGGCCCAAACACACGCCCAGTATGGATTTGCTGGAAGCATATTCTTTGATCAGGGGTAGCAGCAGTCCTGCTTCTTCGGGGATGCCCGGTCCGGGACTGAGGATGATCTTATCATAGTCCTTCACTTTTTCCAGGGGCAACTGATCGTTCCGGACCACATCCACGCGTTGATGCAGGATCTTCTCTACCAGGTGAACCAGGTTATAAGTGAAAGAATCGTAATTATCGAAAACTAATATTTTCACAAGGAATGTTTTACTGGTTAATTATTGGGCTATCTCTTCGGCAAACAGGATGGCTTTTTTCAGCGCACCGAGTTTGTTGTTCACTTCCTGCAATTCGCTTTCAGGCTTGCTGGCCGCCACCACACCGGCTCCCGCCTGGTAGTAAAGGGTATTGTTACGGCTGAAGAAAGTGCGGATCATGATGGCGTGGATGCAGGTGCCGTCGAAGCCCATGAACCCGATAGCGCCGCCGTAGTAACTGCGACTGGTAGGTTCCAGCCCGTCGATCAGTTCGATCGCTTTGAACTTGGGCGCTCCGCTGAGCGTGCCGGCGGGGAAGGTCTTGGCCATCAGTTCAAACGGATTGGCGTTGGGTTTTGTTTTGCCACTGACCTCGCTTACGAGGTGGATCACATGGCTATAGTATTGCACCTGACGGTAATGAACAACCGATACATCATCACAAATCCTGCTGAGATCATTGCGTGCCAGGTCTACCAGCATCACATGTTCTGCATTCTCCTTGGCGTCTTTGAGCAATTCGGTAGCCGCTTTCTGATCTGTTTCATCATCGCCTGTGCGTTTGAAAGTGCCGGCAATGGGATGAACGATGGCTTTTCCGTTTTGAATGAGTATCTGTGATTCGGGAGAGGATCCCAGGAGTTTGTAGTCGCCGTAATCGAAGAAGAAGAGATAGGGAGAAGGGTTGATAGAGCGGAGGGCGCGGTACACATTGAATTCGTCGCCGGTGAATTGCTGTTCGAAGCGGCGGCTCAGCACTATCTGGAATACATCGCCCCGGAAGCAGTGCTGGATGCCTTCGCGTACCATATTGCGATAGGTCTCGTCGTCCATATTGCTGGTTTCCTTACCTACTGCCTTGAAAGGATATACGGGCACATCCTTGCTCCTGATCAATGATTCCACGGCATCGATATCACTCTCAAGGCCTTCTATCTGGTTCTCGCAGAGAAAGAGCTCGTCTTTGTAGTGGTTGATCGCGATCACATACTGGTACAAACGATAGCGCATGAAGGGGATGGCCGGGGTTGCTTTGGCCGATCTCAATTGCAGGGTATCGAAGAACTGAACGGCATCGAAAGTAGTATAACCATACAGGCCCTGGGCGTATTTCGCTTCCTTCACATCGGTTGGCTCCATAGTGAAACGTTGCATGAAGTTCCAGAGGAGGCCGGGTACGTCCTGAATATTTTTGATGGGTTGCTTTTCGGGGCTCTGGTTGGGCCATTTGAGCTCCAGCTCTTTGGTGGAGCTGATCTCCATGCCTGCGATGGCATTGATACAGATGAAGGAATAACTGTTCTCCGAGCTGTGGTGGTCCGTGCTTTCGAGCAGCACGGTATCACGGAACCTGTCTCTCAGCCTGAGGTAGATCCCTACCGGCGTGAATACGTCCGCCAGCATCTTCTTGCATTTCGTTTGTACTGTGATTTGTTTCATATTGAGATGTCAGGTATTGAAAAAAAAGAAAAGGGCCCCGATTGTACATCGAGGCCCTTCAGTATTGTTATAAATATACAACAGCAGTGGTTACAAGCCCCGAATAGAGTTTGTATGCCACCACCACTGAATATTTTGAATTTGCTTGATCATGAATCACAAAAGTACTTACAAAATCGGATTGACCAAATTTATTTCGGGACAGCCTTCGCTCGCCTGCCGGCGGGCGAAGGCTGTCCTGCGTTACAATACTCCCTTCGTGCTTGGCAGGTGATTGCTCATCGGATCGCGTTTTACGGCCATCCGTATCGCTTTGGCAAATGCCTTGAAAATAGCTTCGATCTTATGATGCTCATTATCTCCATGACACTCGATCTGCAAATTGCAACGCGCTGCGTCTGAGAAGGATTTGAAGAAATGGAAGAACATTTCCGTCGGCATTTCACCTATCCGTTCCCGTTTGAATTCCGCATTCCATACGATCCAGGCCCTTCCACCGAAATCGATCAGCACTTTGGCTTCTGCATCGTCCATGGGAAGCGCAAATCCATAGCGCTCCATACCCCGTTTGTCTGCCAGGGCCAGGGCGAAAGCCTCTCCCAGCGCAATGCCCGTGTCCTCGATGGTATGGTGCTCATCGATATGCAGGTCGCCATTGGCCCGGATGGTCAGGTCCATTTTTCCATGACGGGCGATCTGGTCCAGCATATGATCGAAGAATCCGAGGCCGGTAAGGATCTGCGCCTTACCTCTTCCATCGAGGTTGAGCTCTATCTTGATCTGCGTTTCATTGGTATTGCGCTCATGCACTACCTGGCGCAGGCCCAGTTTGAGAAAGGAGTAGATCTCCGCCCAATCGGTGGATTCCAGGGCGATAACGGATTGCAGGGCCGCTGCCTGGTCGCTGATCTCGGCAGCGCCGAGGCTGGCGTCCTGGTTCAACCAGATAGCTTTGCAGCCCAGGTTCTTGGCCAGTTGCACATCCGTGATACGATCGCCTATTACAAAGGAGTTGGCAATATCGTAGGCAGGGTTGTTGAGATACTGTGTCAACATGCCCGTGCCGGGCTTGCGCGTAGGCAGGTTCTCAGCAGGGAATGATCTGTCGATATGCACGGCGCTGAAGTGGATCCCCTCCCCTTCCAGGCTTTTCATCACCAGGTTTTGGAGCGGCCAGAATGTGTCCTCGGGGAACCCATCGGTGCCCAGGCCGTCCTGGTTGGTCACCATCACCAGTTCATAATCCAGTTCTTTCGCGATCTTCCCCATGTATTCAAACATCTTGGGATAGAAAGTCAGTTTGTCGAATGAATCCAGTTGATAAGTGGGCGGCGCTTCATGGATGAGCGTACCATCACGGTCTATAAATAAAATCCTTTTCATATCGGTCTCAAAAATACTTACTTCAGCTTACTCCGCACAGCCTTTACTTCGGCAGGCGTCACCGCACTGGCTTTATTGGTAAAGCTGTTCCTCACATAAGTGAGCACATCGGCCACCTGCTGATCCGAGAGGAAATTGTGCGCACTCATATTGTTCTCGTACAATTCCCCGTCAATTTCCACTTCTTCCGTCATGCCGTTCAACACAATGGTGATCAGTCTTTTTTTATCTCCCAGCACATATTCCGTTTTCTGGAGTGGCGGATTCAGCCTGGGTACCCCGCCGCCGTCGGCCTGGTGACAGGCGAGGCAGTAAGTATCGTATACTTTTTTTCCGTCCGCGAGGGACTTCTTTGAAATGCCGGTCTGTTTATTGCCGGCGTTATTGGGTACGGGCTTAGTTTGCCCGGGTTTTGTCTGTGTTGGTTTGGTTTGCGCGGCCATCAGTACTACCAGTCCGATCCCCGTTACTGCTGCTACAAATACTTTCTTCATGATATCAGTTTTTTGGATCAGGGATTATTTATTGCCATAAGTTACTTTCCAGATCCTGCCCTTTTTGTCGTCTGAAATGTACAGAGAACCATCGGGGCCCTGCGCCAGTCCGCATGGGCGGAAGCGGGCATTCTTGGGATCGATCTTTTCGCCTGCAAACCCGTCGGCGAAGATCTCGTATTGGCCATCGGGCATTCCATTCTTCATGGGAAGGAATACCACAAAATAGCCTGTCTGTGGCCTGGGAGCGCGGTTCCATGATCCATGGAACGCGATGAATGCTCCATTTTTATATTTTTCCGGAAATTGGTTACCGGTGTAAAACAGTAATGCATTGGGCGCCCAGTGACCAGGGAATGCATAGATGGGTGTGTTCACTCCTTCGCATCTTCCTTGCTTCTTTCCATCACCACCGTATTCAGGCGCCAATATTTTCTTGCTCTGGAACTGATCGTAGTAGCAATAGGGCCAGCCATAGTTATCGCCTTTGCTGATGCGAAGGAATTCTTCCGCAGGTAGTTCGGCACTCTGGTCCTCATTGTACATATCCGGGAAAAGGGTATTCAACATATCCCGGCCGTGCTGCATAGCGTAGAGCTGATTGGTGGTCTGGTTCCAGTCGAGCCCCACCACATTACGGATGCCCGTTGCATATTTGATCCCATTGTGATAGGATTGCTTCAACTGATCGGCCTTGAATTGCCAGATGCCTCCGGTGCTGTCCAGCAATGGACAGGGATCGGAAGAAGGCGACCCAATGGTGCGGTCAGTAAGCTGACAGGCATTGGAAGGAGCTCCGATATTCACGTAGATATTGCCGTCGTTATCCAGCACGATGGATTTAGTGTTATGCGTCCTTCGATTGATCAGTGCCGTTATGATATTCTCGGCTTTACCGGTATCGATCACATTCCCTTTTTCATCAAGTTTGTAACGATACACATCGGTATTTGAAGAGGCATAGAGATAACCATTCTTGATGGTGATACCTGTGCCGCTGTAATCGCCCCACCCGATGATCTCGTCTGCCACTCCATCTTTATTGGTATCGCGGAGACGAAGGATCCCTTTTCCATTTTTTACACGGTCCAGCTTGGCATAGATATCGCCATTGGATTGGGCAACGATATGCCTCACCGTGCCGAGATTATCGGCCACTACAACGGCTTTGAACCCTTTGGGAAGCGTGATGCCTCCATTCTCTTCTTTTACCGTTCTTTTTTTCACGCGGGTTGAGTCACTGGCAAAAACCTGCACGGAAAGCAGGAGTGCAACCGGCAGTATTTTTAAGATCGCATTCATTTTTTTAAACCATTTTTTGATTGAATGTCTTAAAATTAAACGTTTTGGCCAGACAACCCTATTTATGCCAAGTAACTTTGCAAATATGCCAATAGAGCTTTATTTTCTGCTTCAGTTCCTACAGTGATGCGTAGACAACCTTCACAAAGCGTAACGGAACTTCTGTCGCGGACCACCACTCCCTTGTCCAGCAGGTATTTGTAGATCGCCTTTGCATCCGTTACCTGCACCAGCAGGAAATTGGCATCGGAAGGCCAGATCTTTTTCACAATGGGCAATACAGCCAGTTCCTTTTCCAGCCAGCCTCTTTGCGCTACGATCTCACGGATCATATCGTTCACCATGCCCACTTCTTCCAGGGCCTTTAAAGCCAGGTCCTGTGACGCCTGGTTGATATTGTAAGGCGGCTTCACCTTATTCATTACATGGATGATAGGCTCGGAAGCGAATGCCAGTCCAACCCGCAACGCGGCCAGTCCCCAGGCCTTGCTCAGGGTCTGCATCACTACCAGGTTGGGATAGTCTTCCAGTTCCTGCGTGAAGGAACGGAAACGGGAGAAATTGATATAGGCCTCGTCCAGCGCTACGATACCCCAGTAATTGTTGAGGATCACTTCCAGGTCTTCGCGGTTCAGCGAATTACCGGTGGGGTTATTGGGAGAACAGAGGAAGATGATCTTGGTATTGTCGTCCACCGCTTCTTCTATAGCAGGAAGATCCAGTTGGAAATCAGGCGTAAGCGGCACTTTCTTGATGTACACATCGTTGATATGGGCACTCACTTCATACATGCCGTAGGTGGGTGGACAAATAATGATATTGTCTTTGCCCGGTTCACAGAAAGCGCGGATCAGGATATCGATACATTCATCGCTGCCATTCCCGATGAATATATTGGAAGCAGGCACTCCTTTCACTTCACTCAGTTTATCTTTCACCTTCAACTGCAGCGGATCGGGGTAGCGGTTATACCATTTGGTAAGTGGCGAACCATAGGCGTTCTCATTGGCATCCAGGAAAATACTGGCTTCGCCTTTGAATTCATCGCGGGCTGAAGAATAGGGAACGAGATTTTTGATATTCGGTCTTAACAGATCATCGAGATTGAAGCTCATGATTTGGGTATTGTAAGTCTTTAATTATTGTAATCTGACACGAACTGCATTGGCATGTGCCTGCAATCCTTCGGCTTCTGCCATTTCTATAACGGTATTGCCTATTCGCTGTAACCCTTCACTGCTGAGTTGCTGGAAAGTGATCTTTCGAACAAAACTATCCACGCTCACACCGCTGTAGGCCCTGGCATAGCCATTGGTAGGCAATGTATGGTTGGTGCCGCTGGCATAATCCCCCACGCTTTCGGGAGAATAGTTACCGATGAAAACAGATCCGGCGTTGATCACTTTATCCGCCAGTGCTGCTGCATTGCTACAACTGAGGATCAGGTGCTCGGCGGCATACTGGTTCAACAGGTCCATTGCCTCCTCTTCTGTTCTCACAAGGATCAGTTTACTGTTCTCCAGGGCCTTTGCTGCGATCTCTTTCCGGGGCAATGTACGAAGCTGATCCTGCACAGCCTCCTCTACTTGCTGCAGCAGTTTTTCCGAGCAAGTCATCAACAGCACCTGGCTGTCGGCTCCATGTTCGGCCTGGCTGAGCAGATCGGCTGCGATATAGGCCGGTGGCGCGGTTTCATCTGCGTACACGGCCACTTCACTGGGCCCCGCGGGCATATCGATGGCCAGTCCTTCCTGTTGCACCAGTTGTTTGGCACAGGTGACGTATTGATTACCCGGCCCAAAAATTTTGTACACTTTCGGTACGGACGCAGTGCCATAAGCCATAGCAGCGATGGCCTGTACACCGCCAATGCGGAATACTTTGGTTACCCCTACCGCCTTGGCGGCAAACAGGATAGCCGGGTGTAGCTTTCCATTTTGATCCGGGGGCGAACAAAGCACTATCTCACGGCAACCAGCAATCGAAGCAGGCACTCCCAGCATCAGGATGGTGGAGAAAAGTGGCGCAGAGCCGCCGGGAATATAGAGCCCTACTTTCTCGATGCCTACGCTCTTGCGCCAGCATTGGATGCCGGGCATGGTTTCGATGACCTCGGGAGCCGTAACCTGTTTGCTATGGAAGGTGGAAATATTTTCTTTAGCAGTGAGGATGGCTTGCTTCAGTTCGGTGGACAATGATCGTTCAGCTTCCTCAAAATCGGCAGCAGGTACTTGTAAGGAATCCAGTATTGCTTTATCGAACTGGCGGGTATAGCGGATCACAGCCTCATCGCCATTTTGCTTTACCTCATCCAGCACTTTCCGCACTGTTTGTTCCAGCGATACGGCAGCGGCCACAGGCCTTTGCAAAAGCGATGCATATGTTGAGGGATCCGGGTATTGATAGATTCTCATTGTTGTAGTTTTTACATCACCATTTTCTCGATGGGTACTACCAGGATGCCTTCTGCACCGGCAGCTTTCAATTCTTCGATGATATCCCAGAACCTGTCTTCACTCAGCACGCTGTGAACACTGCTCCAGCCGGGCTCTGCCAGTGGCAGTACCGTTGGGCTGCGCATTCCGGGCAGGAGGCTGATGATATCTTTCAACTTCTCATTGGGCGCATTCATCAGTACATATTTGTTGCGCTTCGCTTTCTTCACGGCGCGGATGCGGAAAAGCAATCTTTCCAGTAATTGCTCCTGCTGTTTGCCCAGGCTACTGTTTTTTACGAGCACGGCCTGTGATTGCAGGATACTTTCTACTTCTTTCAATCCGTTCATGAAAAGGGTAGATCCGCTGCTCACGAGGTCGGCCACCACATCGGCAAGACCGATCCCCGGTGCGATCTCCACGGAACCACTGATCTCATGGATCTCTGCCTGCACCAGGTTTTCAGTGAGGAACTTATTCACGAGGAACGGGTAGCTGGTAGCGATGCGCTTTCCCTGGAGGGAGGTAACACCTTCGTATTCCATGGAGCGGGGAATGGCAACGGAGAGCCGGCATTTGCCAAAACCTAGTTTTTCCACCACGGCTGCCTGTTTATTCTTTTCCAGTAATACATTTTCACCAACGATGCCGATATCTGCCACACCATCTTCCACATATTGTGGAATATCATCATCACGGAGAAAGAATACTTCCAGTGGAAAATTATCCGATTCCGTCTTCAGCCTGTCTTTTACATTGCGCAGGTCGATACCGCATTCGCGTAGCAACTGCACTGAATCTTCGTACAGTCGTCCTGATTTCTGAATAGCGATGCGGAGTTTTGTCTGATCCATTTTGATTGGTTTGGATGATGAGCAAAAAAATAGGGCTTACCAGTGGTAAGCCCTTTGAATATTGTTTGGCATATGCACAACACCATCGGCCTACCTGCGCAGGTAAGTATGATGATGATGGATATGAAATGTGCTGAATGTCATAATTGCGAGGCAAAAATACAGCATTGATATTACCGGCAAAATATTTTTTTTGCCAGGATTTTAACAACTGTTCATAAGGATGCCACGCAGAATTGTTTAATATTATGTAAGCCAAGCGAAAAATATTATCATGAACCCCAGGCAACTATTTTTATCCAGCACTTTGATGGCAGCCATCAGCCTCCCCACTGGTGCATATACGCAAACTGTTCCCACTGTTCCTTCCGGCCCCACCCCTGTTTGGG
>JAGIAP010000119.1:0-9999 GCA_017744805.1 Chitinophagaceae bacterium
GAAGGATGATAGGTGAGATAAAATACCGTAACCTGGATAAGGACCCCAGCTCCATTTCAGTGACCGACAGGACCGTTATCGGTGATGTGAACCCCAACTACACATTCGGCATCACCAATTATTTCAGGTATCAGAACTTCGATCTCTCCGTATTCGTGAATGGCGTTCAGGGTAATGATATCATCAATATGAACACCCGCTTCAATGCCAACCTGGGAACAGGGAAAAATGTAACGGAAGAAATGCTGAATGGTGCCTGGGCAGAAGGAAAGGACAATTCACTGTCCACCGGCCCCAAAGCCATGCGCCAGTTCTGGAGGAATATGCTTTTCTCCCGCCGGTTCATCGAGGACGGATCCTTTGTCCGTATCAAGAACCTGACCATCGGCTATAACTTCCCGCAGGGGATGATCCGGAGCATCAAGAATATGCGCATCGCTTTTGGCGTGAACAATCTTTACACTTTCACCAACTATTCAGGCTTCGATCCGGAAGTGAACAGTTATGGCGACAATCCCGCCATGTTTGGAGTGGACCTCGGTGGCTATCCTAACGCCCGTACCTATACGCTCACTTTCCGTTGCGGTTTCTAAAAAACGATAATCATGAACAACAGAATACATCATACTCTGAATAAATGCTGCAGGATACTGGCCCTGCCGGTGGCGCTGCTCAGCTTCGGTTCCTGTAACAAAGCACTGGAAGAAACTCCATACTCCTTCTATTCACCCGAGAATTTCTACAAGAACGAAAGTGATGCCAAGATCGCCATCACAGGCGTATACAGCGCCCTCAACACCTGGGATATGTACCAGCAACCTTTCTGGAACCTCACCATCCTGGACGATGATCATGTGTCCGGCGCCGACTGGTTCCTGGGAACTTCAGGAGCCGGTAACCCGCAAGGGTACTGGGGTGTAGACGGTCCATGGGTGGGCTGCTATACCATCATCGGAAGGGCCAATACCGTTCTGGAGAATGTGGTGAAGATCGAGACCAATATCGATGCCGATATCAAAAAGCGCATCCTCGGCGAAGCCTATTTCCTGCGTGGATGGGCCTATTTTCAACTGGTGCAGTTGTACGGCGGCGTACCCATTAGATTGCAAACACTGAGCATGGCGCCTGAAAGGAATACACCCCGCTCTTCCGTGGAAGAAGTGTATGCAGCCATTATCGAAGATTTCAAGAAAGCGGAATCCATGCTCTATCCCATGGGCGATGCCAAAGCCGGCGAACTTGGCCGCGCTACCCGTGGCCTTGCCAAGGGCATGCTGGCCAAAACCTATCTCACCATGGCCTCCGGCGCCGCCACCGGCAATGTGAGCGTCCGCGGCGGACAGGACAATGGCTATTACACCTATCCCAAAACCGTAGTGGCAGGTTATCAGAATATCGATAGCAAGAAATATTTCGAGCTCGCAAGAGATAAGGCCCTGGAACTGATCACTGACAATGAGTTTGCATTGTACGATAGCTGGAAAGAGCTCTGGGCCAAAACCAGCCGCAACAAGAAAGAACAAATGTGGGAAGTACAATCCATGACAGGTACGGCTTTTGTGAACAATCTCCATAACTATTTCTCCGCCCTCTCCACCTTCGGCAGGGGCGCAACCTGGTTCACCAACCATCATTACCTGGATTATGAAGAGGCTGATCTTCGCATACTCGATGGCGTTGCCCATAACTATGCTACCAATACAGGTACCCGTTATTTCTATCCCAGTTGGCAAGCCGCCCTTTACCAGGTGGTGGATGGAAAAACATATAGCAATAATGGCAATTCGGACGACCGCGCCTATGTGATCAAATATGCCGATGTAGCAGACCCCACGCTCGCCAACAGTGATGCTTATTTCCCGCTGATGCGTTATTCGGAGATCTATCTCATCTATGCTGAAGCCGCTAATGAAGCCAACGAAGGACCTACCCCTGAAGCCTATACGTACCTGGCCAAAGTGCGCAACAGGGCACATGCCAGTGCTGCTCCGGCCAATATGGACAAAGAACAGTTCCGCAGCTTCGTGATCGCCGAACGCGCCCGCGAATTTGCCCTGGAAGGTGTTCGCCGGTTCGACCTGATGAGATGGGGCATCTACCTGCAAGTGATGAACAAGATCGGTACCGGTCAGAACAATATCTCCAAAGTGAGGGCACAACGGAACCTCTTGCTGCCGATACCACTGAGTGAGATCAATTCAAACCAATCCATCAAGGCCAATAACCCCGGTTGGTAATTCATTCATCCTTTCAAACTGCCTAATATGAATAAATATATAAACACAATAAACGGATACCTGCTGATCGTTCCTGTAATGATCCTGCTGCTGGGATCCTGTAAAAAGAGTAAAGAAGTGGCTGGCTTACCGCCGAAGATCACAGGCGTTACCAACCTGGCCGACAGGAACAGCCAACTGCATTCAACAGACTATGGCACCTGGATCATGATCAAGGGACAACATCTCTCCAACGCCCTGTCCGTAGTGTTCAATACGGTGTCCGCCGTTGATTCATTGATCTATTCGGATGATACCAGCGTAACGGTGAAGATCCCTGCCGTGCTGCCGCATCCTTCCGAGAATCCCATTACCGTAACCACGCCCTTCGGCTCCGATACTTACCAATTCCTCATCCTGCAACCTGCTCCCGTGATCTATTCCTTCGATCCGGTGGGAGGCCCTGAAGGCGAGGAAGTCACCATCAAAGGCGATTATTTCGGAGGAGTAACGGAGGTAAAATTCAACACAACACCCGCACAGATCCTGTCCAGCACCAAGAGCGAGATCAAGGTGAAAGTGCCGGCAGGCATTCAGACCGCCTATATCTTTGTGACCACCGCCAGCGGAACGGTCAAGTCCGGTTTGATCTTCGGCTATTCGTATATGATATACGACGATGCTGCAGCCTCTACCTGGTACAATAGCTCCTTCGGTGGCACATTTGCCATCGACAATACCACACCCGTGCGCAGGGGAAGCAAATCCGTGAAATGTACCTGGAACGGCTGGGGCGCTTTCCGTATCTCCAAAAATGCGCCAACACTCAGCACTGCCGGCTACACAGGCATCAAATTCTCCATATACGTGGGACAGAATTCCATCGGCAAGAAAGTGAAAGTGGCTGCCAGCGCCAATGAAGCGGCCGGTTACACACTTACCATCAATGAAGCGGATAAATGGCTCGATTTCCAGATACCTTTCTCCAATCTCGGGAACCCGGCCACTCTCACCAACGTGATCATCAAAGAATTCTCCAACGTTGCAAGAGAAGTATATATAGATGATATCGGATTGTATTAATAATAGAAAAGAATAATAGCAGTATGAATTTCGATTCGAGATTGAAGGCACTGAAAGAGGAATATGCATCACTGATCACCAAAACCAATTATCCTGAAGAAAATGGAAATGGAATTTTTGAAAGATACCGGTACCCCGTATTGACGGCGGCGCATACACCGTTGCAATGGCGGTACGATCTCAATCCCGGCAGCAATCCCTACCTCATGGAGCGATTTGGCATCAATGCCGTTTTCAATGCAGGCGCCATCAGGTTCCGCGATAAATATGCACTGGTAGCAAGGGTAGAAGGGGCCGACCGAAAATCCTTCTTTGCTGTAGCGGAAAGCGAGAATGGAACGGACAATTTCGTATTTCGCCCATATCCCATCCTGATGCCATCCCTGCCAGACGGCGATACCAATCTCTATGATATGCGGTTGGTACAACACCAGGATGGATGGATCTACGGCCTTTTCTGTACCGAGAAGCGGGATCCTGAAGCCAGCCCGGGTGATCAAACCAGCGCCATTGCGCAATGTGGTATCGCCAGAACGAAGGACCTTACGGATTGGGAACGGTTGCCCAACCTGGTAACGCCGTCTCCCCAACAGCGTAATGTAGTTTTGCATCCTGAATTCGTGAATGGACAGTATGCATTCTACACGAGGCCGCAGGATGGCTTCATCGAAGCGGGCAATGGGGGAGGGATCGGTTTTGGCCTTTGCAGCAATATCGAAAAGGCCGTGATCACTGAAGAAAAGGTGATCGATCCCAAAAGATACCATACCATTTATGAGGCCAAGAATGGCCTGGGGCCCGCGCCAATCAAAACATCCAGGGGATGGCTGCACCTGGCGCATGGTGTACGTAACACCGCTGCCGGGCTGCGTTACACGCTTTATCTCTTCCTGACGGACCTGAACGATCTCACCCGGGTGATCGCCAAGCCGGCTGGCTATTTCATGGCACCTGAGGGGATGGAGAGAACCGGTGACGTATCGAATGTATTGTTCTGCAATGGCTGGATCGCCGATCCGGATGGAAAAGTGTACATCTATTATGCCAGCTCCGATACGCGCATGCACGTAGCCGTTTCATCCATTGAACAATTGTTGGATTATGTGCTCAACACGGCTCCGGATGGCTTGCATTCAGCGGCCTCGGTCAACCGGGTGAAAGAGTTGGTGGATATGAATCGGGCCGGCAGGCCGGTGTTGGAAAAATCACCGGAAGATCATCCCCACTGACTCAAAACCGTCTGAAATAAGGAATCTATCAGTAGTACTTATACGAAAATCTTTTGCGGGTAATATATCCCAATAAAAAACCGGGCGCCGCCATGGCGCCCGGTCAATTATGTAATTCAGTATTCAATACTTAGAAAGTATACCTGATGGCCAGGCCTAACCAACCACCTTCGAAATAGGAATATCCTACCAGGTTGAAAGAAGGCTGCCAGTCGAGCGACAGGTTGAGCGGAGCTTCCCTGATCTTATAGTCGAGGCCCAGTACTCCGTCCACACCAAACTGTGCGCCGTTATCACGGTTGGGGTAACGATCTTTCCACTCGTTATTCCAGGCGCCGATATGCGCACCACCACCCACATACCATTTCAGGCCGGGGGCATTGTTGATATCACCATGGTACTCGTACAATCCTGTAACACGGAATCCGTATCTCCAGAAATATAACAATCCTTCCAGGGCTGCGTCATCTTTGATAAAGTGTTTCACGGTAATGGCTCCGGGGTAGAACTTCACACCCAATGCCGTTTTGTAATCGGAACCGAGCGCCTGGGCTTTGGCCGAGGATCCCATACCTACCACAAAGGCCAGGGCTAACACAATCGATAATTGTTTCATACTTGTGATTGTTTATTGATGATTGCTGATTCTAAAAAACTGTGCCAAACATGCAAAAATGGAAAAACAAACGGATAAATCCATAAAAGTCAAGGTTGTATCCCTCTTCATATGAAATGCAAACATAATAGGTTCGGTCCATATTTTAAATGTGTTACCTTTGCGGCTTCAGGTATGAAAACAAGAACACGTAAACAGGACAAGGTAAATATCATTACCCTCGGATGTAGCAAGAATATGGTTGACAGTGAGGTACTGAGCGGCCAGTTATTGGCTAACGACATCGATGTTGTGCATGAGAATGCGAAGAAAGACCACAATATCGTTATCGTCAATACCTGTGGCTTTATCGACAAGGCCAAGGAAGAAAGCATCAATACTATCCTGGACCAGGTAGAGCTCAAACGTAAGGGAAAACTCGACAAAGTATATGTAACCGGCTGTTTAAGTGAGCGTTACAAAAACAATCTTGAAACCGAGATACCCGAAGTGGATGCCTATTTCGGCACCATGGAGCTGCCCCTGATCCTCAAACAATTCGAGGCAGATTACAAGGCCGAGCTGATCGGGGAGCGCCTGCTGGCCACTCCCAAACATTACGCTTACCTCAAGATCTCCGAGGGCTGCAACCGCACCTGTAGTTTCTGCGCCATCCCCCTGATGCGTGGCAAACACGTGAGCCGTACCATGGAGGACCTGGTGAAAGAAGCGGAGAAACTGGTGAGCATGGGTGTGAAAGAGATCATGCTGATTGCACAGGAGCTTACGTATTATGGCCTCGATATCTACAAGAAAAGATCCCTGCCAGACCTGATGAACCGCCTCGCGGATGTAAAAGGACTGGAATGGATCCGCCTTCATTACGCCTATCCCTCCAAATTCCCGATGGAGATCCTGGATGTGATGCGTCAACGCGAAAATATCTGCAACTATATCGATATGCCGCTGCAACATGCCAGCGACAATATGCTCAAGGCGATGCGCCGTCAGATCACCAAATCGGAGATGGATGAGCTGATAGCAGGTATCCGCGAAACCGTTCCCGGCATCTGCCTCCGCACCACACTGATCACCGGATTCCCCGGCGAAACCCGTGATGATGTGGACACCGTAAAATCTTTCCTCCAACAACATAGGTTCGACAGGGTGGGGATCTTCACTTACTCACATGAAGAGAACACTTCGGCCTATGAGCTCGAAGACACTATACCGGCAGAGGAAAAAGAAGCACGTGCCCAGGAGATCATGGAAGTGCAGCAGGAGATCAGCTTCGAAAAGAACCAGGAGAAGATCGGACAAACCTTCAAGACCCTCATCGATAAGAAAGAATCAGGCCGCTACCTCGGCAGAACTGAATTCGACAGCGTGGAAGTGGACAATGAAGTGATCATTCAAACGAATAAGAAACTGCCGATCGGCGAGTTCGTGAATGTGAAGATCACCAAAGCATATGATTACGATCTCGAAGGTGAGATCGTGTTGGCAAGCTGAGTAATCTTAAAATTCTTCCTATGCCATATCCTGATGCCTCCCTCGAAGCGATCGATACCATTTGCAACAATGCATGGAAGGCCTTTCATGAATATCGTTTGCTCAGCCTGAAACAAAGGGCGGACTTCATGCGCGCCATTGCCCAAAAACTTGATAATGCCGATCCTTCGTTGATCAGCACAGCCATGGCAGAAACGCATCTTCCAGAAGCCAGGCTGAGATCGGAGAAAGCACGCACCGTATTTCAACTCACCAGCTATGCCGCTGCCTGCGAGCGCGGTACCTGGCTGGATGCCAGGATAGATACAGCCATTACCAGCAAGAATCCCGCTCAACCTGATCTCCGGAAAACGCTCACCCCGCTGGGCCCCGTAGTAGTTTTCGGTGCCAGCAATTTTCCCTTTGCCTACAGCACGGCCGGAGGCGATACTGCCTGCGCATTTGCGGCAGGATGCCCCGTGATCGTGAAAGGCCATCCGGCACATGCCGGCACTTCACAAATGGTGGCCAACCTGATCCTGGAAGCGGCCAGGGAAACTCATATGCCAGATCATGTATTTGCGCATGTGCATGGCAGTGGATTTGAAGTGGGGAAGGCCCTGGTTGAACATCCCCGCGTGAAAGCCGTTGGCTTTACCGGCTCTTTTGCAGGAGGTAAACAACTCTGGGACTGGGCCAATGCAAGGCCCGAGCCGATCCCTGTTTTCGCGGAAATGGGAAGCATCAATCCTGTTTTCCTGTTCCCGGAAAAGCTGGAAAAGGCAACAAAGGAAATTGCAGACATGTATGCAGCTTCCGTCACCACCAGTGTGGGGCAGTTCTGTACCAACCCCGGGCTGATCATCGGCGTGGAAAGCGAAGCGCTCAGCAAATTCATTGATATACTCGGCGAAGGCATCGCTGCAACCCCTCCGGCGGATATGCTGCATGCCGGTATCGCCAAAGCCTATGCAGAGAAAAGAAAGAACGCACTCTCACAGGATCAGGTAACCGAAGTAGCAGAAAGCCGCAACGCTTCCGAAGGGGCACAGGGTATCGCTACTATCGCTACAGCCCCCGCATCCGCCTTCCTCGGCAATCCCGTACTGCATCAGGAAGTATTTGGACCGTACTCCATAGTGATACAATGCCGTGATCTAACGGAAATGTATAATCTGGCAATGAAGCTGGAAGGGCAACTCACCACTTCATTGATGGCAACGGACCAGGACATCCAGCAAAATCCTGCATTAGTGGAAGCCATAAAAAATATTGCCGGAAGATTCATCATGAACGGCGTGCCTACCGGCGTTACCGTTGCCCTCAGCATGCAACATGGCGGCCCGTATCCCGCCACCACGGATAGCCGCTGGTCCGCTGTAGGCGCGGATGGCATCAAAAGGTTCGCAAGACCGGTATGTTATCAGAACTGGTCGGACTACCTCCTTCCCGATGAATTGAAAAATGCCAATCCACTCGGCATCTGGAGAACCGTGAACGATATACTTACAAAAGACGCAGTGCAGTAGTCCGCATTTTTTGTATATTGTTAGCTACGTTCATCCCTTCATCCATGACCCAACAAATTACAATTGCAGGCGGTGGTGTGATCGGCTTATGCTGCGCCTGGTATCTTCAGAAAAAAGGACTACAGGTAACCGTTATAGAACGGGGAGATATCACCAACGGAACTTCGTTTGGTAATGCAGGCTATGTTTCTCCCAGTCATATCCATCCACTGGCTTCGCCCGGCATCGTATCCAAAGGCCTCAGGTGGATGCTCAGCTCAACCAGTCCGTTTTATATCAAACCCCGTCTCGATACAGACCTCATCCGCTGGTGCTTCGCCTTCTGGCGCAATGCCAACCATACCACCATGCACCGGAATATCCCGCCACTCTTCAATTTCCTCATGCTCAGCCGTGAGCTCACCGGCGATCTGAAGAACGAGATCGGTAATCGTTTCCGCATGGAGGAAAAGGGCATTTTCATGATGTACAAGAACGCATCCACGGAAAAACACGAACAGGAACTGGCAAAGGAAGCCAATGCGCTTGGCCTGGAGACCATCATTTGCAATGGCCGGGAAGTGCAGCAAATGGAGACCGAAGTGGAGATTCAGGTGAGGGGAGGTGTGCTTTATCCGATCGACTGCCATCTGCATCCGGGCGATTTCATGCATAGCCTGCATGCAGAGCTGGTGAAAGCAGGCGTGAAATTCCAGCTCAACACCGTTATCACCGGATTCGAAAAGCAGGGTAACAAAGTGAGCGCAGTGATCACCGATAAAGGAAAATTCGATTGCGATGAACTGGTGCTCGCACCCGGTTCATGGCTGCCTATGCTGTTGAAACAACTCGGCATTCATGTTCTGCTACAAGCGGGCAAAGGATATAGCATGACATTCGAAAAAATAGAACGCAACCTGAAATACCCGGCCATCCTGGTAGACCATCGTACCGCGATGACACCGATGGGGGCCGACCTTCGCATGGGTGGTACCATGGAGATCAGTGGACTAGGATCACCCACCCTCGTAAAGCGGGCTCAGGCCATTTATAATGCAGCTAAACTATATTATCCTGATCTTCCGGTTCAATTCCCATCCACCGAAAAAATATGGCACGGGTATCGGCCACTTACACCGGATGGGCTTCCCTATATCGGGCGGCATAGCCTCTACAGCAACCTGGTGATCGCCTGCGGGCATGCCATGCTGGGCCTTTCATTGGCTGCGGGAACAGGGAAACTGGTAGAGGAGATCATCACCGGATCTACGCCCAGCATAGATTACAGCGCTTTTAACGTAGAAAGGAAATAAGTGGCCGAACAAAATTCTCTTAGGCTTTGTTAAATATGGCCAAAGGATTTTTTAAAGAAAGGCATGTCGTACTTTTATGTCCGCTTATGAATTGTAGCACTACACAACTACCTTACAGCAATACGGGATATTTCTCCAAAGTGGTGATCGATTATTTACAACAATCACCCGAACTACGCCCGTTCTACGAGCATCTGCCCGATATCGAAGGCATCAAAGCAGCTATCGCCAACCGCCAGCAGTTCATCCAGGAAAGGGAACTACTGGTAGAAGGTCTGCAGGAACAGTACAAAACTGTTACGCCATCAGACAAAGTGCAGTTGAATATTCAATCCCTGCTCCAGGATAATACTTTTACAGTGACCACGGCGCATCAACCCGCCATCTTTACCGGCCACTTGTATTTCATTTATAAGATCGTTCATACCATCCGATTGGCAGATCAGCTCAAAAAAGAGCTGCCCCAATACAATTTCGTTCCCGTTTTCTGGATGGGCAGCGAAGATGCCGACCTGGATGAACTGCTGGCGGTTGGCGATAGCTGCTTTGATGCCTTCGATATCG
>JAGIAP010000119.1:10009-15043 GCA_017744805.1 Chitinophagaceae bacterium
AATACGAAGGGCCTCGATCTGCTCATTCACCGCATAGTGGGAGAGCTCTCCGTGCAGCCGCATGGTGAAGAACTGATCAAAATGATCAAAGAGGCTTACCTCAATAGCCCGGATATCCAAACCGCCACCTTCAAGCTCATTCATGAACTGTTTGCTGAATACGGACTGATCACCATCATTCCGGACACAGCCGCTTTCAAAAAGCTGATGGTATCCGTGTTTGAAGACGATCTTTACCATCAAACACCGGGCACCATCGTGGAACAGACCATCGAAAAGCTCGGCCAACATTACAAAGTACAAGCCAACCCACGTGCCATCAATCTTTTCTACCTCAAAGACGGCGTACGTGAGCTGATTGAATGGAAGAACGATCACTACGAAGTTCGTAATACCCAGATAAGGTTCAGTAAAGAAGAGATGGCCGTAGCGCTCAACGATCATCCCGATCGTTTCAGCCCCAACGTGATCCTTCGTGGTCTGTTCCAGGAAACCCTGCTTCCCAATATCGCCTTTATCGGCGGTGGGGGGGAAACCAGTTACTGGCTGGAACTGAAAGATCTGTTCCATCATTACCAAACTCCTTATCCCGTTCTTGTTGTCCGCAACAGTTTCCTTGTAGTTGAAGAGAAATGGGAAGAGAAGATAGAAAGGATGGGATTGCAGATCAGTGATTTCTTCCAGAGCGAGCAGCAGCTTCTAACGTTACTGGTCACCCGCCAGGCGAATGGGCACCTGAAGCTCACGCATGAACTGGAAGCCACTATGCAACTCTATGACGCCATCCGCGCCAAAGCCACGCAGGTAGACGAAACCCTTCTCGCTCATATCGAAGCGCTGAAAGCCCGTACGGTAAAGCCTTTGCAGGAATTGGAGAAGAAGATGATCCGTGCCGAGAAGCGCAAATACGGAGCTGAGCAGCAACAGATCCACCAGATAAAAGAGGCCCTTTTTCCCACTGGCGGATTGCAGGAGCGTGTAGAGAACTTTCTGCCTTATTATGCAAAATGGGGCCGGCAGTTCATCGATTGCATTTATAAGAGCAGCCTGGCGCTGGAGCAGGAATTCGTGATTGTGAAACAGCGTTAAAGTTCGGCTACCACTCTAACTTCCACATCGGGGTGCTGCCTTGAATAATCCCTGGCCACCTCATCTGCTTCGGCTTGTGTTGCATAAGGGCCGGCATTTTGCGGAATTCGTCTGAATTTACCATCAGGCCTTTTTTCTTCTACAAAATACTCCTCGCGGAGCAATGCTTTCAATTTATGACTGCCACCCTGAGGCTTGTAAATAAGTACGATGCGTTTCTTTGTTTTCACCTGTTTCTTTGCCATGGAATATCAATTTATTTGAAGAAGATCTTGTTGAAAGGAACTGTTGTACTGACACCAATCAGTTTGTTTTGCCATACGCTCTTGCCTGATCCCCCCACATCACTCATATCGTTGAACTCTATAAAGAATTCGAGATTCAGTTTGGCGCTGCTATTCTTATCTGAAGGGTCATAATTATTGTTCACAAACCGTAACAATGCCCCGATATGCGCATTATAAACGGGGGATACAATATCAGAAGGTATCCATTCGCCACGCAGGTTGATGCCGGTTTGTTGTTTTTCACCCAGCATAGCGGTAAAAGTGGAACTTATTTTGTGTTGCCAGCCGCTCCTGTAGGTCTTGCCGGTAGTATTCCTGGCCTTCTGGCTGGTTTGAAAACTATACACGGTATCGGCCGGAGAAGGGGAGCGAAGGATAACGCTGGTGATATCCTTATTTTTCAATACAATGAAATTATTGGTGGCCCTGGGCTCATAGGCGATATTGAAATAAGTGGATCCAAAGAGACCATATTCCCTGAATTTCTGCGTGAACCACTGTGCAGTTATATTGAAACCAACCTCATCAAAGTTCTCGTCGTTGAGTCTTTCAGCCAGGGAGCGGTTTTCATCATAGGTACTGTATGATTGCCGGGTATACGTTACACCACCGCTGAACCATTGGAAATGCACCCAGATCCATGCATCATTCTCCGTTTCCAGGTCGTATTTCTTTTCTTCATATTCCTTTTTCATGGCAGCAGCCAACTTAGTGGCCGGTTGCTTTACCAGTCCGGCATCCGACAATTCTTTTTCGATCTCATCTTTCATCTTGTTCAGTTGAACGGTGTCGTCGCCGGAAGACAGGTACCTCAATTTTGATTTAACTTCTTCCCAGCGGTTGACGAGCGCATTGTATTTATTGACGTACTCAGTGGATACATATTCACAGAATTGAGTGGCATTCAACTGACGGTCCCGTCGCATGTCCTGGTAGGGATTGGTTCGGGTCACCTTTTCCCCATTTACCCACCTTGATACTTCCACTTTTACATTCTTCCGGTACTTCGTTCGGGCGGGAAGAAAGGCAAAATTCCCGAAAACAGTGGTGCCCGTAGAGAGGTTATTGCCACTGAACAACTGCGATATCCCATCACTGATATTGGCTTTTACGCCACCTGTAAAAATGGAAAGCGGGCCTTCGGGTTGTTTCGATTCTATTTTTTTAGCCAGGCTAAAATTCAGTAAAGTAGAATTGTTGGTAAGTTCCAGTGCGGCAGAGCTCCCGGTGGGCAGACTACCACGATTATAAGCGAGGTAAGTAAAATATTGATCGATGTATTTTTTATAGGAAGAAAGCGTGACCACTTTTCTTACATCCGGGTTGTTGTTGGTGGTATCGACAGTGGCCAGTTCTGATTTGCAATACGGAATCATGATCTTTTGCACGGCATCGATCTTCTTCCTGATCAGGTCCGGTGAGATCTGCGCTGTTGCATTGAGACATAGCATTACAAGGGTGAAAATGAGAAGATTTTTCACAAGCAAAGTTTTAGTAGAATGAATATTCTACTAAAGATTGCAATTCTGTGCAGTCTTAAAAACCGTTTTTACACCTCTTTTTACCAGGCAAAATACAAGGGAGGCTTACCATTTCACGCGAACCTTGAACAGATAACTCTTACCGGTATCATTATCCGCTACCAAATGCAGTTTCAGCCTGTTGGATTTTTCAGATTGAATGCAGGCAGATTCGATCTTGAACCCTTTGAAGAGCTCATGCACTTCTCCGAGATTGATGAGCTCATTCACTTTGAGGCTCTTGCGACCGATCTTGCGCGATGCATTTTCGATGATACCCAGGTAGCTGTCCCCGATGGATCCGTCGTCAACGGCGTTATCGGTTTGTTCGGTGGAGGCGGTAAAGATCAGGGTGTCGTTGAGGAGGGAGTAAGATAAGCCGGAGATGCCGATGCCTTTTGTGTCTTTGATGGGGAGCTCCAGGTCTACGATGGAGATCTCGGCTTGTTGCTGATGTTTCCAGAAAGCGTTGCGGGTGATGATCAACTGGTTGGTGGGGTTTTTCCGGTTGCCGCGGTTGCCGAGGAGGATATGATCTTCTACCAGTGCAGCCGCTTCGATATTCAGGTTCTTCACGCCGGCTTTACCAATTCGGTTATAGAAGGTAGTGAGATCGAATTCATCTTTGAGGAAGCTGTCCAGGTTGAAGAGGATGGCTTTGTTGCGGTTCTTGTCCAGCGATCCCGATCCGAGTACAAGCAGTCGTGGGATCCTGTTGATGGTAACCACGGTGGTAGCTTCGAGATCGGATTTGGTGGCTTTGGGTACGCGTGTTTCGGTACCCGGGAGGAGGGGTACACGTTCAATTTCTTTCCATCTTTTGTTCAGTACCAGCACTTCCCTGGAATCATCACCCACCAAAAATACCTTATCGTCATAAAACTCAATACCAGATCCTGAAGGAAATGAGGGGACTTCCTTGTAATCGAACAGTTTAATTTTCATACTTCACCTGTTAGTCAAAGCTGTTTGACCAGCCTTCCGATTTTAGCTTATCTACCTTATGTAAAACTTCGCTTTCCAGTTGTTGTTTGTATTCGGCTACTTTTTTGCCCAGGTCTGCATCAAAGGCTCCGAGGATACTGGCAGCCAGGATACCTGCATTCTTTGCGGCATTGAGGGCTACAGTAGCAACGGGGATGCCGTTAGGCATTTGAAGGATCGATAACACAGAGTCCCATCCATCGATTGAATTGGAAGATTTGATCGGAACGCCAATCACAGGGAGGGGAGTGATGGAGGCTACCATACCCGGCAAATGCGCAGCACCTCCGGCTCCGGCAATGATCACTTTCAATCCTCTCTCTTTGGCCGCAGCGGCATATTTGACCATGCGCATGGGGGTCCGGTGTGCAGACACTACAGTCAACTCAAAGGATATGCCAAAGCCTTTCAGCACATCCGCAGCCGCCTGCATAATGTTCAGATCACTGTCGCTTCCCATAATTATTCCTACCTGGGGACTCATGTATTCCGTGGTTTGAACCGCAAAGAAAAGAAAAATTATGTTCGCAAGGCCTTAGAAATATTTTAATACACCAGATCGCCCTTGAGACGCAGCAATTCCGTCTCTGCCAGCTTAGTATTGTAGCGGGCGGCAATGAGGCGGTTATAGCTCAGTTCCAGGCTCTGCTGCGCATCGCGAAGCTCAAGCCAGGTGCTCACTCCCTGCCGGAACCTTTCCAGCGCAATGAACACATTGTCCTTGGCCAGGGTGATATTGTCCTCCTCCAGGGCCAGTAACTGCTTTTGCAGCTCATAATCCTTGAAAGCGTTGCTGAGACCGATATCCGCCCTGGTGAGCTCATTCTCATACACCAGTTGCTGGTACTGAACGTCCAGTTTGGCCTGTTTGATCAGTCGCTGGGTATTGAAGCCATTGAGGATGGGCACATTGATGCCGAAACCGTAATTGAATCCCTTGTTCTGGTTGAAGAGGGTGGTGAAGGTATTGATCACCGTTTTATTGCGGGTTTGGGAAAAGTTGTAAGCCGAATTGAAATTGAGGGTGGGCAGCAGTTCCGCCTTTCTTTCCTTTACCGTGAGTTGGGCGATATCGATGTTCTTTTTTGCGAAGAGCAAACCGGGATTGGATTGTTCCAGGTTATTCTTCAGGTCGCCGAACTGAAGGGTAGTAT
>JAGIAP010000011.1 GCA_017744805.1 Chitinophagaceae bacterium
CGGCCCACCGGGGCGCGCACCTAGAAGACCCGGAGAATTCCCTGGCCGCTTTCAGGAAAACGATAGAAATGGGCATCGATATCATCGAGCTGGATGTGCGCTGTACCAAAGATGGCGTGTTGGTGATCATGCATGACAAATCCGTGGATCGTACTACCAACGGCAAAGGCAATGTGAAGGACTTTACATTCGAAGAGATCCGTAAGCTCAGGTTGAAACATAACGGTGCCATAACCGAAGAGATCGTTCCAACACTGGAAGAAGCGCTCACCCTGGCAAAAGGCAAGATCATGGTTGATCTGGATATCAAAGGAGAAGAATGTGTAAACGCCATCATCGATATGGTGAATAAAACCAATACTGCCGATCAATGCCTGTTCTTTGTAGGCGAAGCTACACAAGCAAAAATGCTGAAGGATACAAACCCCGCCTTCATGACCCTGCTCCGCACCAATAGCGCCAAAGAAGTCAGTGAAGCCTTCAAAAAAGTGAAGTCTGACGCGATCCATATCGACGATTCCCATAACACCACCGAAGTGATCAAAGGCATCAAAGCCAATGGCGCCCGCGTATGGCACAATGCCCTGGGAGAAGTTGACAAGGAAGTGAAAGCAGGTAATACAAATGCATTTGAGAAATCCATCAGTACCGGCGCCAATATCATTCAAACAGATTATCCCGCGTTGTTGAAAGAGTTCCTGATCAGCAAGAAAATGTATTATTAGCCCCTGTATAACCATCAAGAAAGCAAAACTCCGGCCTGGTTGCCGGAGTTTTCATTTTACTACTGACATAGGGCTGTCACAGGCCCGGTTTTCTTTGCATAAAATCTCTGCAATGGAAAAAACAGATCTCAGCAAACTATACAAAGAATACTTTACGGCCAGGGCCCTGCCACAGCTAGTCGATATCGAAGCGGCCCATTTCATTTCCATTACCGGAAAAGGCGATCCCTCAGGTGAAGCATTTGCCGCTTCCATCCAGGCGCTCTACACTGCCGCCTATGGCATCAAATTCAGCTACAAAGACCTGGGAAAGGATTTTGTGGTCTCCAAACTGGAGGGGCTCTGGCAATTTGATGCAGAGAAATACAAGGGTATCGGCATGTCTGAAGCGCCTGCAAAGATCCCCAGGTCTGAATGGGAATATCGCTTGCTGATCCGTATGCCTGATTTCGTGGAAAGAAAAATAGTGGAAAAAGCGATCCCCGGAATAGCTGACAAGAAAGAACTGGCAGATGTGAAAAAAGTGGAATGGTTTGATATGAACGAAGGGAAATGTATACAACTGCTGCATGTAGGCCCATATTCCACCGAGCCGGAATCCCTGGCGAAGATCGCGGCATTCTCTGCTGAACATGGCTTGCAACAGAATGGGCTGCATCATGAGATCTACCTGTCTGATTTCAGGAAAACAGCACCGGAAAAGCTCAAGACGATCCTGCGGGAGCCGGTAAAGTAAAATGGAGTGGCCAGGCCGAATGTTTCATAATACAATCCTATGTACCTTTGCTAATCAAAAGTAAGCACTATACTTAAGGTTAGTGGTAACTTTTGGTTAGTAAAAACAGAGGATCATGAAAATGAAAGACGGTAAAAAAAGGCTATCCGCCCCTGAATGTAATTCAGCGCTTTCCGCTGTGGGCGATGCTTTGTATGTGATCGGAGGCAAATGGAAACTGCGTATCATCATAGCTTTGTCTGAAGGCAATAAGCGCTTCAATGAACTGCAGCGGAGAGTGGAAGGGATCTCGGCCCGCGTATTGTCGAATGAATTGAAAGACCTGGAGATGAACGGCTTTGTAAGAAGAAAAGTGGACGCGAATGCCAAGCCGGTTATTGTGGAATATGAACTGATGGACTATTCCGATTCCCTGGAAGGTGTTCTGCGTGCGCTGCACGATTGGGGCCGCCAACATAAGGCGCGTATCATGCAGCGCAGCAGGGAAACAAAACTGGAAGAAGCTTAATTCTTTTTATCCAGGGATAGGATGATGCCTCCGCCATTGCCGGTTTGCACCTGTGGCAGCTTGCCATCCCATTTCTGGGTTTTGAGATATTCGATATAAGTACCGTTGAGGCTCACCTGCTTTCTTCTGATGGCTTCGGCCTCACCGGAAGCAGCAATTACCTGTGCTGCACTATCCGCTCTGGCCTGTGCTATCTTTCTCTCTCCTTCTGCAATAGCTACCAGCCGTTGGTTCTCGGCCACCTGTACTTCCTGTATCGCTTTCGTTTTGGCTTCGATGGATTGCTGCAGCGCTTCGGGAGGAATGATATTGGTCCTCAATTGGGAAATGGTGAACCATTTGGCTACACGCTTATTGGCCTCGTTCACGATATCGGCTTCAAATTTTTCCCTTTCGTTGAAGATATCGTCCACCGCCCATTTGTTGGCTACATCATTTACAGTGCCTACAATGGCGGTCTGCAACCACTGCTGTTCAATCTCCTTGATGCCTAACCGAAGGTTCTGGAACATATCGCCCACATCTCCCGGTTTCAGTGAGTAATTGAAACTGGGCTTGATAGTGGCAGAGAAACCACCCTTGGTGATCACCTGTTGTTCCGGGTAATCGATATGTTGCTGAAAGGTGGGGAACTCATAGAGCTTGCTGATCCAGGTATTGTAGATCACCCAGCCGGTCTTGTACTCGAATTTGCTGACGCCACGGTTATCACCGGTTAGGTTCACCTTGATACCTACATGACCGGCATCCACACGCTCCATCACAAATGGCTGAACAGCCGAGATGATAAAACCTCCGATCAATAACAAAATACCGAACCAGAACTTGGAAGAATTGACAGCGGAGCCACCTGCACGTATCTTGGCCCAGTTGGAACGAAAATAAAGGAACACGACCAGCAATGTGCCGATCACAAATAAAGCAGTGATCATCTTCTGATAAGTTTTTTTATAAGTGGGATGATGAGAAAATATATTAATGCGATCTGGATCACAATCGCCAGCACCAGCAATAGGGTAGAGCTTTGGCGATTGATCAGGTATTCTACATTCAATGTAGTGAGCGCAATGAATAACAGTATCCTTAACAAGGCGATCATGGGGTTGTATTTTCTACATAATATTGGTCGTGTAATGATACTATATATTACGTAGATACAAAATGATCCCAGTTAAGAATACCCAATCTCAGTCCACCAGTGAGCCGCAAGTGAGGTTGGCCACCGTCCCGGTAATGGCACTGGCCTGATCGGAGGCCATGAATACGGCCGTATTGGCCACTTCTTCCAGGTTCGGTAAACGTTTCAGTAAAGTGTGGGCCTGTGCATGTTGTTGCAGCATAGCACCGATATCGATCCCGGCATCGCCCGCCGCTCTTGCAAAAACCTCCTTGCTGTGCGAGCCCTTTGCCGATGCTTCCGGGATGGCATCGGGCCTGAGGCAAACAGAACGGATACCGTACGCCCCCAGCTCTCCCGCAAAATGCCGGTTCAAGGCTTCAATTCCGGAGCAAGCCAGTCCATACCCCATGAAACCCGTGCCCGGCAATTTGGATCCGGGAGTGGAGATACTGAGCAGTACGCCGCTTTTCTGTTTCATCATTTGTCGGGCAGCCGCTTTGGCCGTAATGAAATTAGCCCGGATATAATGATCGATGGGGAACATGAGATCCTCCAGGCTCAGCTCCGGGAAGGGCACCCCCTGGATATGGAAAGTGCCGGTCACATTTACGGAAATATCTATGCGCCCGGTTGCTGCCACTACTTCGCTGGCATGCTTGTTCACGGCTGCCTCATCCAGCACGTCCAGGGCGCTGGTATGTATCCGGCCGGAGTCGTCATCGATACCGGCCGCTACCTTGTGCAACTTAGCGGCATTCCTGGCAACCATAAAAATATTGGCGCCCGCCTGGTGAAAGGCGCGGACAATGGCGCTGCCGATGGCGCCTGAGCCCCCATACACGATGGCTGTTTTGTTTGATAATATCATAATCAGGGATTTAGCAGGTCAAACTTAGCCAAGGCGCCCCTCATTTTCCGGGTGTCCCTGCGCCAAATAAAGGGCAATATTCCCTGCTGGGAGTTTCATTAGTTAGGGAGTGTTTATAAAATATTTTAAAACTTCTTGTATTTGTTTAAGAAGTTGTCTATTTTAACAGTCCGAATTATTCCAACTAAAACTATTGCCAGTGACGGAAAAACAGCGGTTGTATAAGCAGAGCCTGATGAAACATCTGTATTTCAAGAGGGAATTGTCCTGTGCAGATCTGAGCTCATATACAGACAAGAGCCTGCCTTATACTGCCAAAGCATTGGCGGAACTGATGGAGGAGGGAGTGGTGGTGGAATCGGGGCATGCCCATTCTACCGGGGGCCGCCGGCCACAGATGTATTCGTTGAAGCCGGATATCATGTTTGTGGTAACTGTGGCCATGGATCAGTTCATCACGCATGTGGGCATTTTGGATATGCATAACCAGTATGTGGGAGAGGTAGAAAAACTGGAACTGGACCTGAGCGATCAGAATGATTCACTGAACCAGCTTGCGCAATTCCTGGACGGGTTCATTACCCGTTCGGGTATCCCAAAGGAAAAGATCGCTGGCATAGGAATTGGAATGCCAGGATTTGTAGATGCAACCAAGGGGATCAATTACACTTTTTTACAGGCAGGCAATGACAGCATCGTAAGTCATATCGAGAAAGTGACCGGGCTTCCGGTACAGATAGACAATGATAGCAGCCTGATTGCCCTGGCAGAACTGAGACTAGGCGCTGCCCGCGAAAAGAAGAATGCCATGGTGGTGAATATTGGATGGGGCATAGGTCTGGGACTGGTTTTGAATGGCTCTCTCTTCCGCGGCACCAACGGATTTGCCGGTGAGTTCAGTCATATCCCTTTATTCACCAACGACAAAATATGTAATTGTGGAAAGATGGGATGCCTGGAAACCGAGACCTCACTATTGGTAATAGCCGAAAAAGCCATCAGCGGGTTGAATGCAGGCAGAGCCTCTTCCATGAAGAACCTCAGCCATAATAAAGTGGAGGATACATTCCGCGTCATCATGGATGCGGCCAACAAGGGCGATAAGTACGCAGTGGAGTTGATCTCGCAAGCGGCTTATAATATTGGCCGCGGGGTGGCCATCCTCATCCACGTGCTTAATCCCGAGCAGATCGTTTTGAGTGGAAGGGGCGCGCTGGCAGGGAAGATCTGGCTGGCGCCGATACAGCAGGCCTTGAATGAGCACTGTATCCCGCGCATCGCAGAGAATATCGAGATCATGGTTTCACAACTTGGGTATGAAGCGGAACGACTGGGTGCCGCTGCCCTGGTGATGGAACATTTTGATAATATCAGGCCACAAAGAAGAAGTCATAAACTTTTGACTGCCTGATAGGAAAGGCTCCGTGTATGCCTTTACGCAGAGAGGATACACGTTTTATTTAACCAAACAATACAGACTGCATGAGACAAATGCTTTGCCGCCTTGTGTTATGCGCCATAGTCGGCGCATTGAGCTGCCTCACAGCCTCGGCACAAGAGAAAAAATGGGTTTCCGGCACTGTGAAAGATCAGTCCGGTAATTCAGTCCAATCCGCCACCATTGGCGAGAAAGGCACCAGCAATCAAACAGCCTCGGATAACCAGGGGAATTTTCGGATCCAGGTTGCGAACGGGGCAACACTGGTGATCAGTGCCGTGGGATTCGGTACACAGGAAGTAGCTGCCACCGGCGGTGAGATCCATATAACCCTTCAAACAGCAGCAGCAGGCCTGGATGAAGTGGTAGTAACGGCGCTGGGTATTCGCCGCCAGAAAAAAACAGTGGGCTTTGCCGTTCAGGAAGTGAAAGGCCGCGCCATCGTGGATGCCCGCGAGCCTAACCTCACCAACTCATTGTCCGGCCTCGTTGCCGGCCTCCAGGTGATCCGCTCCAGCAACGGGCCTGGTGGTTCTTCCAAGATCGTTCTCCGCGGTATGAACTCGCTCAAGGGTTCCAACCAACCCCTGGTGGTGGTGGATGGTGTTCCCATCGACAATTTCACCGGTGTGGAAAACAACGATTACTGGAATCCCCAAATGGATATGGGTAATGGTATGTCTGACCTGAATGCGGAAGACATTGAAAGTATCTCCGTACTGAAAGGTGCCGCCGCCGCAGCCCTTTACGGAAGCCGCGCCGGTAACGGCGCCATCCTGGTGACCACCAAATCCGGAAGAAAAACGAACGGACTGGGCATCTCCGTTAGTTCCACCCTGGGCATCGAGAACTTCTTCACTATCCCCGATCTCCAGAAATCCTTCGGTCAGGGAACCGAAGGTAGTTATGGCGATAAGGCCACTGGCAGTTGGGGACCAAAGATCGAAGGTCAGGAAGTGACCAACTGGAAAGGAGAGAAAGAAAAGCTCAGCTACCACGATAATATCAAGGCCTTCTACGGAAATGGATTGTCCAATAACCAGACCATCTCTTTCCAGCAACAACTGAAGAATTTGTCGGTGTACTCCTCGCTGAACTATTTCAACGATAAGAGCATGATCCCTGGTGTAAAGCTCACACGCACCAACCTGATGACAAGGGTCACTTCCAAATTCGGAAAAGAGGACCGTTGGTCAACGGACGTGAAAGTGCAGTACTCCAACTCCAATGCGCGCAACAGGCCACAGGCGGGTAATAACCCCAACAACTATGCGGCCCTTTTGTATAATCTGCCTTCCACCATGGATCTCACCCAGTTCAAAGATGCAGTGAAGCCCGATGGCACTATGCTTTGGTATGGAGTGGGCAACCAGGTGAATCCTTATTGGAATACGAAATACCGCACCAACGAGGATCTCCGTGATCGTTTTATCCTCAATGGTTCTCTCAAATACCAGTTCACCAACTGGCTGGATGCTGAGATCAAGGCTGGTGGCGATATGTACACCACTCAACTAGAGAACAGACTGTTTGCAGGCAGCCCGCTGGGAACCACAGGCAGATATAGTAAAGGCATGCAGACTTTCAAGGAGATCAACTACAGCACCCTGATCACCGCCAAAAAAGATAATCTCTTCGGGAAACTGGGAGGCTCTGCCACCCTGGGTGGTAACCTGATGAGTCAGAAATTCTCACAAGAGATCGTTGATGCTGGCGAATTGCAGGTGCCCAATCTTTTTGTGCTCACCAACGGAAAAGGGAACCCTGCCATCACTGATAAAGTGAAAGATAAAAAGATCAATTCTGTATACGGGTCCATCGGACTTAACTGGGACAGCTATCTTTTCCTGGAAGCTACCTTCAGGAATGACTGGACGTCCACGCTCAGTCCCGAGAACCGTTCTTTCTTCTATCCTTCACTCAGCCTCAGCTATCTGTTCACCGAGAACATCAGGTCATTGCCTTCCTGGTTGAGCTATGGTAAGCTCCGTGGTTCAATTGCACAGGTGGGTAACGATATGGACCCATACAATCTGTATAACACCTATATCATCGAGAAGGATCCCAATGGCAACACCATGGCTAAAAGGAACACCACGCTGTTTGATCCTACCGTGAGAAATGAATTGATCACCTCCTATGAAGTAGGTACAGAGCTCAGGTTCTTCAGTAACAGGGTAGGGCTAGACGTTAGTTATTACAAGACCCGCGCTACCCGCCAGTTGATCGATCTGCCGATGGACCCCGGTTCCGGCTATGAGAAGAAACGTATCAATGCAGGTGAGATCACCAATCAGGGCTTTGAGATCACAGCAGATGCCAAAGTGCTGACCAGCGATAAAGGCCTCAACTGGAATATCAATGCCAACTTCTCTACCAATAAGAACAAGATCGTTGAGATCTATCCAAAGGAAGGCGTTACAAAATATCCGCTTGCTACCTATGATGATGTTTCTGTACTGGCCGAAGCCGGAAAATATTATGGTGAGATCTATGGAAGCACTTTCCTCCGTGTTACCGATCCAAAAAATGACAACTATGGCAAACTGATCCTGACTGCTGATGGGCTTCCTCAGCGTGGCGAGCAGAATGTAAGGCTCGGCAATCAGCAGCCCAAAGCGTTGATCGGCATCACCAACTCCTTCTCTTATCGCAATTTCAACCTGTCATTCCTTTTCGATGCCAGGCTGGGTGGCCAGATCTTCTCTGCTACCAATGCCCTGCTCCAGGAAAGCGGCGCTGCTGCAGTAACTGTAGTGAATGGAGAGAGGAAGGATTTTGTGGTGGACGGGGTGATCCCAGGTACCGGTACAGAATATATAAAGAATGACAAGGCAGTATCTCCCCAGCGTTACTGGGAAGCAGTGGGTGTAAGCAATCTGGGCGTTACAGAAGCGAATATCTATGATGCATCCAGTATCCGTATCCGCAACGTGCAGGTAAGCTACGAGCTGCCACGTAAGTTGCTGGGTAAAACGCCCATTCAACGCGCCAGGATCGGCGTTGGTTGCAACAATGTATGGCTGATCTCCAGCCATCTCAATGGCCAGGACCCTGAAGCTGTATTTGCTACAGGCAACAACGCAACAGGCTTCGAGTATTTCGCTCCGCCTACCACGCGTTCATTCCTTATCAACCTGAGCCTTAGTTTTTAATTATTGAAACCGAACTACAATGAAAAAGCTACATATATCTTCGGGCCTTTTACTTTCAGCTATCCTGCTGTCATCGTCCTGCAAGAAGTTCGAAGACATGAACTACAATCCCAAAGAGGCTAGCGGTGATCAGGTGCAGGTGGAATACTTCATCAATAATTCCATCATCGGCGCACAAATGGATCCGCATATCGCCGAGCGGGTTTTTGTCCTGTACTGGAAAACAGCCAGCCACCAGCATCTTACCAATGGGATCACTTCCGGTAACCTGGATGATGGCTGGAGCACAGATTATTACCGCTATATTTCAGGTTGGTTGAACTCCATCAACAAAGGCATCGAGATCGCCGACGAGAAAAAAGCCAATGGAACTGCCTTTGCCTGGACTGAGAATCTCAAACAGGTTGCACGTATCTGGCGCGCTTACCTGATGAGTGAAATGAGCGATAATTTCGGTCCCATCACCATCAACGGCTTCCAGGGCGTCAACCCTGAGTTCAGCGACGTGAAAACTGTGTATTATTTCATCCTCGATGAGCTGAAAGATGCTTCTGCCAAACTGGACCTGAGCCTGACGCCATCCGATGAATTGAAGAAAACAGATCCTGCTTACGCTTATAACTATGCGCAATGGCAAAGATATGCCAACTCATTGCGCCTGCGCCTGGCTATGCGCCTCTCCGAAGTGGACGCCACCAAAGCAAAGGCCGAGTTCCAGGATGCTGCTACCAAACCGTTGATCACCAATATGAGTGATGCCTTTCAGGTAGCTGAAAAAGCTAACGGATGGGATGCGCTTTCAGGTGTGATGAGCCGCGAATGGAATGCTCAGATCCTGAGTACCACACTCGAGAATATCTATACAGGGCTGGGTGGAATTAAGTCTGCCGACCTGCTTGGCGCCAATGCACAATCGCATATCAAGCCGGCTGATTATGCAGGCCTTAAGCTCACAGACCATTTTTCCACTAAAACGAATGATCCCTTTGCAGGTTACTGGATGGATGGTATCCCTTTCACCATGGATCCCCGCGCATTCAAAGCCTTCCCGCTGGCAGGCGATTTCACCAATCCTGATTTCTGTAAATACCCTTCTTATGATCAGGAAGCATGGGAAACAACCACAGCAGATCTGAATGATGCCAATGGCAATGCAGTGTTGACGCTTGATGGCGCCTTCACCTGGAACGGTTCCAATGGTGGCGCATGGGGCGTACCAGGCTCGAAGAACGGATGGCGCGGATGGCCGGGAGCTGCCCCCAGGCTGGCTTTGAAGTACAGGAACAGTACCAATAAAAGAGTGTTCTTTGCTCCCTGGGAAACCTATTTCCTGATGGCTGAAGCGGCTTTGAGAGGATGGACAGTTCCCATGAGCGCCGAAGAAGCCTACACGGCAGGTGTTCAGGCCAGCTTCGATTATTGGGGAATTGGTGGCCTTGCTTCCACTTACCTGAACAGTGAGGATTACAACCGCCTGGGTACCTCCGTTAAATGGAGCCATATTACCGAGCCCCCTGCCAGCTATACCGTCACCTACAAGAATGGGTATACCAATGTAGCAGGCACTGCCACTATTCTGTACCCTGTGAACAATTTGTACAAGAACGGTGCTGTAAAGAATGATCAACTCACCAAGATCATCACACAGAAATATATTGCCCAGGTTCCCTGGTTGCCTTTGGAATCATGGAGCGATCGGCGCAGGTTGGGACTGCCTTTCTTCGAAAATCCGAATGCAGAGGCGGCGCTTGCCAATATGCCTGATCTCAATTCCGGCAACTATATGACGGGTAGTATAAAATTCTTCCCTCAGCGACTGGCCTATCCCGGTTCACTCAAGAACACGAACAGCAAGGGATATGATCAGGCAGTGGCTGCACTGGGAGGTCCTGATAAAGTGCTCACTCCACTTTGGTGGGCTAAAAAATAATTCGTGGGTTTTTAGATTGTCCACCTGCGGGTACATGAGAAGAAAGGGCTGACCTTATATGGTTAGCCCTTTTTTATAACTGTACTGTCTATACGAAATTACAGATGAACCAAAGGGTAGCCGTTGCTATCAGCACCCAGGTGATGATGCCCTGCACCATCGGCCTTACACCTACACTTCGCAACACCTCTTTGGACAGGCCAGCCCCTATCAGGAAAAGGGTAAGCGTCAGTCCGGCCTTTGCAATGCTTGTAGCATAAGCACTGAAAGATTGAACGGCTGGGATGAAAGTATTGGCGAGCATAGCAAGAATGAACAAACCGATAAACCAGGGGATATATAGTTTTTGTCCTTTTTTCCTGAAAGCGAAAGAAGCAACAAGGCTTACGGGGATGATCCACAATGCCCTTGCCAACTTAACGGTGGTAGCCACTTCCAGGGCTTGTGGCCCATATTTGGTGCCTGCGCCTACAACAGAGCTTGTATCATGAATGGCAATGGCCGCCCATGTGCCGAATTGTTGCTGGCTCATTCCCAGCAAATGACCGATAACAGGAAAAATGAATAAAGCGACAGCATTCAATATGAACACAGTTCCCAGTGCAACGGATATTTGTTTGTCCTTTGCATCGATGGCCGGCGCCACTGCGGCTATGGCGCTACCTCCGCAAATGGCCGTACCCGAAGCAATCAGACAGGCCGTTCTCTTATCTACTTTCAACCATTTGCCCAGTAAGATCCCGGCTCCAAGCGTGGCGATAATGGAAACCACGGTGATGCCGAAGCCCGCCCTTCCTGCTTCCAGTGCGGCATGTGCATTCATGCCAAAGCCCAGTCCTACCACGGATACCTGCAATAACAGATGCGTAGCCTTATGATTCAGGTGCAACCAGGGATGGCCGATGAACTGGGCTACCAATAACCCCAGCAACAAAGCTACCGGCGCACTGATGACACTGGTACAACAAAGAATAGCGATGGTGGCGAAAATGATCTCCCGGGCGCTTAGTTGCCTGTCTAAGAATTTCCTGCCGGGAATAGTCCTTGAATTCTCCATAACACAATGATTATGGGAGCAAAGTTCAGCAATGCAGATACCCGGGGGAAATGGTAAATCGTAATGATCGATTACCTGAAGTTATGGGTCAGAGCGAATTGCATGAACAGGTTGGTTAAAGCCCCTGTGTCCCCGTGCGGGCTGATAAAATGGAAATCCCGCTGGATATTCAGCCCTTTCACTTCAATCACGGTGAATAGCCGTTGCTCCAGTTCTGCCAGGATGGAATGAATGGAAAGAAAGGCCATGCTTTGGCTATGTTGCAGGTAGCCTTTGATACTTTCCGTATTGCTGAGCTGCATCTCTTTTTTGAGTTGCGATATTTTGATGCCCAATGGCCTGAGCGCATGGGCGATCACTTCGAGCGTGCCTAAGCCTGGCTCACGCAGCAGGAGGGGGATCTTCAATAATTCCGCGGGTTTGATGATGCCTTTTTTTGCCAACGGGTTGGCGGCATTGGCCACCAGCACCAGTTCATCTTTCAGGAAGGGGGTATAGCGGAATGCGCTGTTCTTTGCCCGTCCTTCAATGAGGCCTACATCCACCTGGTGTTGCTGTAATGCTTGTTCTATTTGCTCCGTATTGTCTGTACTGAGCGTGATGCGGATGTCCGGGAATTTTTTATGGAACGATGCCAGTACGGGCGGGAGTACATACTGGGCCACGGTGGTGCTGGCGCCTACGCGGAGACGACCTGCTTTCTTGTCGGCTTGTGTATGCATTTCGAATTCCAGGTTCCGGTACAATGCAAACAGATCGGTTGTATAACGGAACAGCGTTTGGCCGGCAGGGGTCAGCCGGATCTTTCTGCCATCGCGCTCAAAGAGTTTCACCTTGAAATATTGTTCTATCTCATTGATATGTTTGGTAACGGCGGGCTGCGTGATGAACAGTTCTTCGGCAGCCCTGGTGAAACTGAGCCGGCTGGCAACGGTATGGAATACTTTTAACCGGAAATCGAACATGGCATGAAGTTAACGTTTAATTGACCATTAACCTGATGTATGGCCGCAGGTACAATTTATTAATGTCGTCAAAAATGGGCTATCTTTGGAAACACTCACCTGATAGTCCAAAATTACCCCTTACTCAAACTGTGTGGCCCCCAACCTCAACGATCCGGAATCCGGCTTTTACCGGACCATAAAACAGTTTGTATATGTGGAAACAATTTCCCGGAATTGCTATCAGCTCAATTTGTGCCCTTTGCTTTTCGGTTTCCCATGCACAGGACTCGCTGTCCCGTCCTGAGCTAAAATGGGACCTGGCTACCTGTCTTTCCTATGCCGCCAGGAACAATATCCAGTTACGCACCCTGGAGCAGACAAGGCGTAGCAGTGAACAGAACCTCCTGCTTTCAAAGGCCGCCAAATACCCCAATCTCACGGGCTCCATGTCGCAAAACATCGTCAACAGCAAGAGTACAGATCCGGTGGTAGGTGGCTTTCAGACACAGGCGAATTTCACCAGTAACTATTCCCTCAATTCCAACTTCACTTTGTACAATGGGGGCTATCTCAAAAATGATGTAAAACAAAAGGAACTGCAACTGCAGGTATCCGATCTCGATGTACAAACTGCGCTCAACGATGTCACCATCCAGATCACTCAGGCCTATCTGAACATTCTGCTGGCCAGGGAGAATATCGTTTACCTGGAAAACCTGATCACTACCTCGCAGGCACAGTTGAAACAAGGGAAGCAACGCTACGATGCAGGCGCCATCTCCAAAAAAGATTATATCCAGTTTGAAGGCCAGGTGGCAACAGATCAGTACAACCTGGTGACAGCCCGCAATGCCTACCGGCAGAATATCATTGCCCTGAAACAGTTACTGCAATTGAACTCCTCCGTGAGCTTCGATGTGGTAGTGCCGGATACTTTATACATGAGCCCGGTGATCACACCCTTGCCTGATGCCGCAGCAAAGGCACTGGCAATAAGACCCGAAGTGCAGGCCGATTCCCTCAGTATTCGTGCCGCTGAGTTTGAACTGGAAAAATCGAAAGCAGGACGAAGGCCTGTGATCACACTGAATGGAGCATTGTCAACGGGGTATTCTGATAATCGAACAGACGCCTATTTCCCGCAATTGAACAACAACTTTTACCAGCGCGCTGGCCTGTCCATGTCCATCCCCATCTTCAACAATCGCATCACCAAAACAAATATAGAGCAATCGAAGATCCAGATAGAGCAGGCCAGATTGACATTGCAGGGAACCAAAACCACGTTGGATCAGGCAGTAGAGCAGGCGTATATTTCCCTGCTCAATGCGCGTAACCAGTTCAATGTGGCGGAAGTACAGCTACGTGTTACAAAGGAAACACTGGATATCACCAATGAACAACTCAATCTTGGCGCCGTAAATATGGTGGACCTGCTGACGCAGAAGAACCTGTATGTGCAGGCCTTGCAGAATTATATCCAGGCCAAATACAGTGCCATCCTGAATCACAAAGTGTACGATTTCTATACCGGCATACCGGTTACCTTATAGTATTGGCAACAGAAAACAGAAAGTATGAAAAAATGGAAATGGCTGATCATCATGCTGGTCCTGGCGCTTGTTGCCGGGGCAGTCTGGTTCTGGAAGTTCAGGAAGAAAGAAGAAAAAGTGGAGCTGGAAACTGAAGTTCCTCATTACGGAAATGTAGCCATCAGCATCACGGCTACCGGCACCATCCAACCGGTGGACACCGTATCTGTGGGTACGCAGGTTTCCGGGACCATCGCCAATGTATACGCCGATTTCAATTCCGCAGTAAAAAAAGGACAGCTCCTGGCACAATTGGACAAAACGCTCTTGCTTGCGCAGGTGCAGCAATTTACCGGCGTACTGCAACAGAACAAGGCCAATCTCCTATACCAGCAAAGCAATTACGAACGCCAGAAAAAATTACTGGACGTAGGGGCTATCGCACGCGCCGATTACGAAACGGCGCTCTATCAGCTCACAGCCGCCAAAGACAATGTGACCAGTGCCGATGCCCAACTTAAAACAGCCAACAGGAACCTGCAACTCTCGGATATCTATTCACCCATCGATGGAACCGTATTGTCAAGGAACGTGAGTGCGGGGCAGACCGTGGTATCCAGCCTCAATGCACCCACCTTGTTCGTGATCGCAAAAGACCTTACCCGGATGCAGGTGCAGGCGGCAGTGGATGAAGCGGACATCGGGAATGTGAAAAAGGGACAGCGGGTCAGCTTTTCTGTAGATGCTTATCCCGAAGATCAGTTTGAAGGAACCGTAAAGGAGATCAGGCTGCAACCCAGTATTTCCTCCAATGTAGTAACCTATGCCACCATCATCGATGCTCCCAATGATCAATTGAAACTCAAGCCAGGTATGACGGCCAGCATTACTGTGTATACCAAAGAAGCGGACAATACCCTTCTTGTTTCAGCCAGAGCAGTAAAGTTTACACCCGATTCCTCCCTGTTGAAACATTATACCATCGAAGGAAAACCCGCCTCTCAAAGAGGCATGCATAACAAGCAAGAGGAAGGAGCAACGGACACTTCCGCATTACGGAAAGAAAGACCGAAGATGAGCGAAGGAGGGGATACAACGATAAAGGCTAAGCGCGCAATCGTTTGGTTGAAAAAAGGAAATACCATTTCACGAAAAGTGATACAGGTGGGCCTTACGGACGATGCCAATGTGCAGGTATTGAATGGCCTTACCACGCAGGATTCAGTGATCACCGGCACCATCATGGCGGGCAGCATACCGGCTGCCAATAACAATGTGAGAAGTCCCTTCATGCCAACCCGGAGAGGAAGTGGCAGCGGGAGTGGAAGTGGCGGTAACAGGCCCAGATAGTTTTAAACTCAAATATGCACTATGCCGAAATTGATCCTGGAAGTAACAGACCTGAAACGTGAGTTCCGCATGGGAGCGGAAATTGTCCGTGCCTTGAAAGGAGTCCATTTTACGGTAGAGGCAGGAGAGTTTGTCACCATCATGGGTAGCAGCGGATCCGGAAAGACCACCCTGCTGAATATCCTGGGTTGCCTGGATAAACCTACCAGCGGAGTTTACAATCTCGATGGCGTGAACGTGAGCAATCTCAGCAGAAATGAACTGGCGCAACTTCGCAACAGGAAGATCGGTTTCGTTTTCCAGAGCTATAACCTGCTGGCCAGAACATCGGCCCTGGAGAATGTGGAGTTACCGCTCTATTATAACAGTGAAGTATCAGCGAAACAAAGATATGATCGATCGATAAAGGCGCTGGAGGCTGTGAACCTGGGCGACAGGCTGCATCATCTTCCCAATCAGTTATCGGGTGGACAACAGCAGCGGGTGGCTATTGCCCGTGCACTTGTCAATGACCCGGTGATGATATTGGCCGATGAAGCTACGGGTAACCTGGACTCCCGCACATCCTATGAGATCATGGCCCTGATGCAGGATCTCAACCAGCAGGGTAAGACCATCCTCTTTGTGACGCATGAGCCGGATATCGCTTCTTTCAGCAGCAGGACGATTATGCTGAAAGACGGCAAAGTGATACGCGATAGTAAAAATGAGAATATCAGATCGGCAAAGGAAGTGCTGGCCAGCCTTCCCGTTTCCGAAGATTATTAAACAGCCGCTATGAAATTTGTAAACCTTTTCAAGATCGCCATGAAGGCATTGCTTCGGAACAAGATGCGTGCTTTTCTCACCATGCTGGGCATCATCATCGGCGTGGCGGCTGTTATCACCATGGTGGCGATAGGGCAGGGCTCCAAAAAAAGTATACAGGATCAACTCTCCAGCATGGGCTCCAATATGATCACTATCCGCCCGCAAAGCAATCAGACCGTGGGTGGAGGGGCCAGGCTGGATGCCAGCAGCGTGCAGTCGCTCAAGCTCGAAGATGTAACGGCCATCGGTAAACAGGCACAGCATATCTCCGCCTTGTCGCCCGCAGTTACCAGTCGCGGCCAGGTGATCTACGCAGGCAATAACTGGCCTACCACTATCCAGGGTGTTTATCCCGATTTCCTTACTATCCGCGACTGGCCCCTGAAAGATGGAATACTGTTCTCTGATGAGAACGAGAACAATGCCGCCAAGGTTTGTCTGCTGGGCCAAACAGTGGTGGAGAACCTTTTCACCTCCGGCGAAGACCCGGTAGGAAAGATCATCCGTTTCAATAAGATCCCCTTCAAAGTGATCGGCGTGCTGGCAGAAAAAGGAGAGAATGCCTTCGGACAGGATCAGGATGATATCGTGGTCGCACCTTTCTCCACCGTACAGAAACGGATCCTCGCCATCACCTGGGTACAAAATATCTATGCTTCGGCAACCAATGAATCGGCTACGGATGATGCGGTGGATGAGATCAGTACCATCCTGCGCACACAACATAAATTAAAAAGAGGGGATCAGGACGATTTTATGGTGCGCACACAAGCCGAACTGATCAACACTTTCAGCTCTACCAGTCAGTTGCTGACCGTATTACTGACGGCCATTGCAGGTATATCACTGGTGGTGGGCGGGATCGGCATCATGAATATCATGTACGTGTCCGTTACGGAACGCACCAAAGAAATAGGACTGAGAATGTCTATCGGGGCAAGAGGGATCGATATCCTGTTGCAGTTCCTGGTAGAAGCGATCCTCATCAGTGTAACCGGTGGCATCATAGGGGTATTGCTGGGGATACTGGCTGCACAACTCATTACTACCTTCCTGAGCTGGCCTACGCTCGTATCTCAATCGAGTATCGTTTTATCGTTCCTTGTCTGCGCCATCACCGGAGTATTCTTTGGATATTATCCCGCACAGAAAGCGTCCAGATTGGATCCCATCGAAGCACTTCGGTACGAATGACCGGTTCCGCTATCTATTCCTGCAACTCAACGGGTGGGCCCGCTGGTTCGGGCTTATCGTAATTTTCAGGTAGGGCCGATGGTCTAGATTTACAGGTTATCCAAATTTTACCTGTAAAAAATAACGCCATGAAAATGAACAGAGCATGCGTACTGCATGTGACTTCACTGATGATTTGCTGTTTTGCTGCCCTGGCAGCAATTGCACAACCAGATAGAAAATTGTTCGAGGGGAAAGGGAGCTACCTGTCCATGCCCCGTAATCTTAAATCCTATGTAGCCATCAACTGCGGATTCACACCGGCACAAATAAAAACCTTCAACGATAATATGTCCGCATTCATGGAGATCATGGGTAAAACGCCCTGCATCCATCCGCCACGGGGATACGAGGTAGGCACTTATGGAGGTATTTGTGGCGATGGGGCCTGCGATGGTAGTAAGATAATGGCTGGTACCGGTGGTTATATCATCAGGGAATGGACCACAACAAACAGTAACCCGGTGCCGGAGCGGGCTGAAGAGGGACCAAGCATCAATGTATCGTTCAACGATATAAGGCCATTGATCCAAAGAAGATCGGCTGATAAAACAGGATATTCCGAACCGAATATTGTGAATACCATTGCTGGCTGTCCCGTTTTTGAGAATGGATATGTGGTGATCACAAAGATCAAAAAGCCACTGTTCAAGTATGTGACCAATGAAACGGTCCTGCGCGGGAAGATCAAAGACGAAGAGGAAGCCATCAGGAATGCGAGAGAAACCTTTGCCAAAGGATCTGCTTATCAACAATGGTTGGCTAATAAGGAGTCTACCTTGAAGGCCGTGAAAGAAGGGATGGATATCCTGGCCCAAACCAATCCGGCTGAAGCCAAAGCGAAATGGGAAAAGGCAAAAGATGGATACGATAAAATGGAACAGGAGCTGAAAAGCCGCGAAGCAAAAGAGTTGGAAGAGAACAGGAAATACCTTTCGGCATTCGAAAAAAGATTGGTGGAGTACAAGAACCAACTGGCAGCAATGTCACCTACCGAAAAGAATGCACATTTCGTTTACAATGGCAGGAAGGTGGTGATCCCAAATCCTGAATTTTTTGATACAACCAGGAAGCCTACGGATCTCCAATTGGTGATCATCGATCTTTTCAGATATGATCTGGACAACCGTTTGACACACCAACTGATCGGGAAGATCAGGAAAGAGGTCGATTTCGCTGCCCTGGTTGCTGGTATAAAATAACGTGAAAGCCGCCATCACTGGCGGCTTTCATTATTATTAGCAGAACGTAGGGACTAATTTTTGACAAAGCGGATGGTATGTTCCTGTTGTTTTCCCTTCACTTGTAACAGGTATACTCCTTTCTGTAAAGTAGCCAGTTGCAATAACAAATGCTGGCTGTTCTTTTCGATGACCGCTTGCTGCCATACTGTTCTGCCGGCAGCATCGTAGATAACAACACGGGTAGCTTCAAACGCCGGCGGTATCAGCAAAGTGGCTTGCCTGTCAACCGGGTTAGGTATCATTACGGGCGCTGAATTCCGGTCAACATACGGAACAACGATAATATTGGAATAACTGAATTTTCCATTTTTGTCCAGTTGTTTGATCCGGAAATAGTTCACGCCGGATTGAAGTTGCGGGTAGGTGTAGGCGTAAGTTCTGCTGGTGCTGCTATTACCTGCGGCAGGTAATTCAGAAACGGGTTGGTATTGTTTTCCATCCCGGCTATATTCCACGATGAACTTATCTGTGTCCATTTCCTGTGCAGTGGCCCAGTTGATCAGTGCCTGCTGCTCTTTTCTTTCTCCCCGAACGTATAACCAGGTTACTGGTAGTGAGCTGCCGTAAGAGAAGCGAACAGCCATTGTAAGGCTCCAGGGAAACTCCTTGCTGCGGAGAAAGAGGGTGTGTGCACCGGTTGGAAGCCCTGTAAGATCGAGGTCTACAGCTAATTGATTGATGTCCGGGGTGCCCGTAAAGCTGATAGGACGGCCATTCCCGAATCCAGGATCCGTATCGAAAAAATATTCCATTTTCGTCAGCGGACCAGATGCCGTGGCAACAGGGTAAGGAACCGTGCCTGTATTCTCGAACACACCAATATGGGTAAGGCTCCACTGTCCAAGACTGTTCCTGCTTCTGACCAGCAGCCGATGGATACCATTGCTGAGACCACTGATATCGATCGGCAATGTAAGCTGGTTTTGATCGGGCGATGCAGGCAATGTCAATTTGATGCCTTTGCCATAGCCAGGATCGCTATCGATAAAATATTCCATCTCTATGATATTCGAAGCGGGCGCCGGTGCATTGGGGTAAACCGGTATCACCACATTGTCGAACAATGCGTATGCCCTCAGGCTCCAGCCGCCATCCGCATTGCGCGTTCTGAAGTAAACTCTATGCCACGATTTGGACAAGCTACTGAGGTCCACAGTTACGGGTGTTGCAGGAATATCCCTGCCCGGGGTCACCGGAACCTGGATGCCATTCCCGAACCCGGGATCGGTATCGATGAAATATTCCATGTACACGATATTGCCCCTGTCCACACTGACGGGATAAGGGTCCTGTGCATTAGCTACCAGGCAAAGGATCCACGTTGCCATACAAAGGCATGTAATCTTTTTCATGATCATCTGTTTAGGTAAATGGATCAGTTGTTGGATCTGGTACTAACGGTAATGCTCATGCTGGAGGATGTAGAAGGTACTGAAGTGGGAACAGTCAGTTCATAGATGGAAGGGATGGGGGGGATGCCACTCAACCTGTAAGGGTCAGGGGAGCCGAATGCTCCGCAATCCGGCGTGATGCCGTTGATGGTCTCGCCCATGCCTTTGGCCGGTGAAGCAGTGGCCAGCATGAATTTGCCATCTTTGGAGGTGCCTCCCACAAAAATGGAAGCAGCCGGTGCTGAATTGACATTCCCGTTTCCTGCAGGAAGGCTGTTAGTGGTGGATATATTGTTTTTAACGGTGCTGCTGGTTTGCGTCAATACGCTGCTGTAAAAGATATTGTTGCTGATATACGCATTGCTGATAGTTACTCCGGTATTGTAGAAAGTATTGTTCCTTACAAGGATGTTAGAGCCCGCTGTGTGGTTGAATCCGATGGCTTCAAAGATACAGTTGGTCACTTGCAGGTTTTCGGTTGGATAAGTAGCTAAATTAAATCCATTCATCTGACATTTGTTGATCACCATATTCGACATGATCTTGCCTGAAGTCCATTGGCTCACTGAGAGATAACATCTTTCAAAGCGAATATTGTCTGTGCCTCCATGTAGATAAGCGGTTACGGTCAGTCCCATGAAAACGGAACCAGTTGCCAATGAGTCGATATATATGGTGGCTGTTACTGTATTGGGATTGGCCTGTAACCCTGCATTGCCGTTTGTACCGGACAACAGGTAACCCGGTCCGATCATCACCAGCTTTTTATATAAGTTGAAACCCGGATAGGCAGTGGCGCTGGGCTCGATGTAAAGCGTGTCCCCGGCAAGTACCAGAGCGCTGTTACAGGCAGCATCCAATTGTGAGAAATCTGCAGAGGTTCCTGCGTTGTTGTTCACCCTCCATATCTTGGCCTGAGCAAACGAAGTAATTGATAAAAGCGCTGCAATGCACACGCACCTTAAAGTAGACTTGCCTTTCATGACTAACGGTTTTTTGAAAGGCAAAACTAGAGTTTTGAAAAACAGTGAAATAATGGAAACTGCTTATCCGCAGGATTCGTACTCCGGTACGCTAATTTTTCCGGTTCAACCTCAATTCAGGCAGGTATTAACCCTGGGGTTCCTGGCTGGCCTTCTTTTGTGCCTCTAACAATGGGCGTGGGTCGAATACCACTTTGAGATGACTGATCTTTCCATTTTTCACCTGGTACCATCCACAGCAAAAGATCGTTTCATCTTCAATCAGCAGATCATATAATACGCAAACATCATTGCCTTCCACAAATATGCGACGGACATTGTATTCCAGTTGCATCTTTTCCATATCTGTAAAATAGCTCTCTGCTCCGTCTCTCGAGCCAAGCACTCCTTCAAACTTCATATCCGGATTGGCATAATTCCTTGCCTCTTTGTAGTCATGGTCGTTCAACGCCTGAAGCAATCCCAACACTACTTCTTTCGGATTAGGTATAGTTGTGGTTTCCATAACTGCTTTTACAGATCATGGAAAAAAATTATGCCAGGAGGAGCTGAAACTCAATCCCCACCCGGTATTGGGAAAACAAATCCCCGCATTGAGCGGGGATCTTGTCTAGTCTTTTATGAGATGGGGTTGTATCAGCGGTTGCCAGATCTTATACCCTTTGCTGTTCATATGGAGATTGTCTTCCAGGAAGAGATCGGTCTTGATACTGCCGTCCTTATTGCACATAGCGGAGAAGACATCGATATAGGTGGCTTTCTTTTGTTTTTTGAGGAACTTCCTGATGCGTTTGTTGCCATCCTTCATGGCATCGAGGAATTTTTCCCTGCGTGGACTGGGCTTCATAGATATATAAGCGATGGGAACTCCGGGCATCTTGCTGCGGATCAGCAGAAAGAGCTCTTTGAATTTATTAGCAATATATTCACCTTTCACATCAGCACCCAGATCATTCTCTCCGCAGTAGATCACGATCTGTCTGGGATTGTATTTGAAGATCACATCGTCTGCATATTGTATCACATGCGGAATGCCTGATCCTCCAAATCCCCTGTTGATAATAGTATATCCCGGGAAATAATCTTTTACATCTTTCCACATCCTGAATGAACTACTACCTACAAATAAAATCGGACTAGTGGGCGGGGCAGATAAAGAATCATCCTTTCTGAATTTCTGGATCTCGTTGATAAAGGGCTGTGCAAAGCTCTGGGCCGCTACTACCAGCAGCAGACAAGTGAGCAAAAGGAAAGAACGGATTTTTTTCATCATTGCATAAATATATCAAAGAGAAACAAGATCACGGAATTATATTAAAAGATGATAAAATAGTACTATTCAAAAGTATCATTAAACTATACTTTTGATATGCCATAAACTCACTGCCATGTTCCGAGCTTTGACGATTGCCATTTGCATGATCTTCCATAGTGCGCTCCTATATGCACAACTGCCTTCCGACCCACAGGCAACGGACGCTGCCAGGCATCTGTATACAAAACTTCAATCCATCAGCAAGCAATATACCATCTTTGGTCATCAGGATGCGCTGGCCTACGGCGTAGGCTGGAAGGGAGTGAACGGAAGGGCTGATGTGAAGTCGGTGGTGAACGACTATCCCGGTGTTTACGGATGGGATATCGCACACCTGGAGCTGGATTCTGCCAGAGATATCGATGGTGTTCCCTTCGCCGATACCAAACGATTCATCCGTGAAGGCTACGAGCGCGGTGGTATCATCACCATCAGTTGGCATGCCCGGAACCCGCTGTCCGCGGGCTCTGCATGGGATACCACACCTGGTACCGTCAAAGCTATCTTGCCCGGCGGAGTGAAGCATGAACTGTACATATCCTGGCTGGATAAAGTAGCGGTATTCATGAACGACCTGAAAGACAGCAAAGGTGCGCTCATCCCCATTCTTTTCCGTCCATTCCACGAGCTCACAGGAAACTGGTTCTGGTGGTGTCAGAATGTAACCACAAAAGACGAGTTCAAAGAGCTTTGGAAGTTCACTGTGCATTATCTCCGTGATAAAAAACAATTACACCATTTACTTTACGTATACAACACTGCAGGCTTCGTAACGGAAGCAGAATTCATGGAGCAATATCCCGGTGATGATGTTACCGATCTTATCAGTTTCGATAATTATCAGTACAAAACAGATCCTCAAAGCAGGGAGCAGTTCATTTCGCATATGCGAACCATGAGTGAGACCATCTGCCGGATCGCTTCGGAAAAGGGGAAGATCGCCGCCATTGCCGAGACGGGACTGGAAGCGATCCCCGATCCCAAATGGTGGACAGGCGTGGTGTGGCCAATCGTAAAAGACCTCTCTATCGCCTATGTGCTGGTATGGCGCAATCATGGATATAGTGAGCATGCCAAAAAAATGCATTATTATGCACCCTACCCAAAACAGGTATCCGCTGCGGACTTCAAAAGATTTTACAGGAATCCGCGGATACTTTTCGAAAAGGAACTGAAACACAAACTGCAACGCCCTTAACCTGAACAATGAAACTGCAATTGGTAGATATCAGCATCGTAGTATGCTACCTGGTAATGATGGTGCTCATCGGATGGTTCCTGCGCAAGAAAGCCAGGCAGAACAAAGAGAGCTATCTCCTGGGAGGGAAGAAACTTCCCTGGTATATGCTTGGCCTCAGCGATGCATCAGATATGTTCGATATCAGTGGCACCATGTGGATGGTGGCCCTCTGTTTCGTGTACGGATTGAAAAGTATCTGGATACCCTGGCTCTGGCCTGTATTCAACCAGGTGTTCAATATGATGTACCTGGCCAAATGGCTGCGACGCTCCAACGCCAATACCGGCGCAGAATGGCTGGCTACCCGGTTTGGCCTGGAAGGCAAAGGGATAAGATCCTCGCATATCATTGTAGTGGCATTTGCCCTGATCGGCTGCCTCGGCTTCCTCGCTTACGGATTTGTAGGACTGGGAAAGTTCATGGAAATATTCGTGCCCTGGGAAGTGGTTGCTCCTTATATCCCTTTCCATGTATCCCCGGAATATGTACCGCATTTTTATGGGATCGTTTTTACACTTTTCGCGATGTTCTACTCCATTCTCGGCGGTATGCATAGTATCGTATTAGGGGATATGATCAAATATATCATTCTCGGAACAGGATGTATAGCGGTGGGTATTATTGCGGTTACTCATCTGCGTGGTAATACACTCCATGTGCCGGCAGGTTGGGATAGCCCGTTCTTCGGAAAAGACCTGGGGCTCAACTGGAAGGGGATTGTGGACGATGCCAGCAAGAAGATCCAGGATGACGGTTTCGGCCTGTTTTCCATTTTTTTCATGATGATGCTTTTCAAAGGCGTGCTGGCTAGCCTTGCGGGGCCGGCACCCAACTACGATATGCAGAAAGTGCTCAGCACCCGGTCGCCGAAAGAAGCGTCGAAGATGACAGGCTTCGTGTCCATTATTCTTTTACCTGTTCGATATACGCTGATCATCGGCCTCACTGTATTGGCCCTGCTCTATTACCAGCAACTGAACCTTTCCGACGGTGCGGGTGGTACAGACTTTGAAAGGATCCTGCCCGGGGCCATCAATAATTTCCTTCCCGTCGGAATCATGGGCATCATGCTTACGGGTTTGCTCGGTGCTTTCATGGGCACCTTTTCGGGCACACTGAATGCAGCACAGGCCTATATCGTGAATGATATCTATCTCAAATACGTGAACCCGAACGCGGGCACCCGAAAGGTGATCATCATGAACTATTTCGTGGGGGTGGTAGTGGTCACTATCGGTGTGGTACTCGGTTTCTTTGCGAAGGATGTGAACAGCATCCTGCAATGGATCGTGAGCGCACTCTATGGTGGATACATCGCCGCCAATATGCTGAAATGGTACTGGTGGCGTTTCAATGCCCATGGATTTTTCTGGGGCATGATCAGCGGCATCGTAGCGGCATTGATCTTCCCGATGGTGTTCACCGGGCTCAGCCTCTACAACTGGCCATTGCTCTTCCTGATCTCCCTGGCGGGCTGTATCATCGGTACTTACACGGCGCCTCCCACTGATCTTGAAGTCTTGAAATCTTTTTATCGAACCGTGAAGCCCTGGGGCTTCTGGGGCTGGGTACATAGCCGTGTAGTGGCCGAGGATCCCGGCTTTCAGCCCAATAAAAGATTCAAGCTCGATATGTTCAACGTGGTGTTGGGCATCATCGCGCAATGCTGCCTCACCATTCTCCCCATGTATATCGTGCTTTGGATGGAATTGCCTTTGCTGGTCACCATCGCTATATTGCTGGTGATCGCATTCATATTGAAGCGCACCTGGTGGGATAAACTGGAAGACTAAACGACAATACCATGCTGAGCCTGGCTCGATACAAAGAAGAAGTAAGCAAAGAACTGGTCAGCATCCTGGAGTACTGGATGCATACCGTAACCGATAATGAACAAGGTGGCTTTTATGGAAAAATAGACCATGATGACATCGTTCATCCCAATGCGCTGAAAGGGGCTGTATTGAATAGCCGTATCTGCTGGACTTTCTCTGCTGCTTACAATCAAACAAAGGATCCGCAATACCTGCCCTTTGCCAAGAGGGCTCTCGACTATATTGTTGACCATTTCATCGATAAGGAATTTGGCGGCGTTTATTGGACTGTCACCGCTGCCGGTGATCCTTCAGACACTAAGAAGCAGACCTACGCCATTGCATTTGCGGTTTATGGTCTCAGTGAGTATTACCTCGCTACGCGCGATGAAACGGCAAAACAATATGCTATCGACCTGTACAATAGCATTGTTCAACATGCCACAGAGCCAAACTATGGCGGATACCTGGAGGCTTTTGCCCGCGACTGGTCTGATCTCTCCGATATGCGGCTAAGTGCCAAAGATGCCAATGAGAGAAAGACCATGAATACGCATCTCCATGTGCTGGAAGCCTTCGCCAACCTCTATCGCATCTGGCCGGAACCTTCGCTGAAGAAGCAGATCGTGGAATTGATCGATCTCTTTTTACAAAAAATAATTCATCCTACTTCCCATCACCTGCAGCTATTCTTCAATGATGAATGGGAGCCCCAATCCACACTGATCTCTTTCGGTCATGATATCGAAGCGGCCTGGTTGATCCAGGAAGCGGCAGAGGTGATCCAGGAAAACGAGCTGATCGATAAAGTGAAAGCCCGCTCCATCCTGGTGGCCGAAGCTGCGACCGAAGCCCTTGACACGGATGGTGGCCTCTGGTATGAGCTCGATCCTGCGAACGATCATTGGATCAGGGAAAAACACTGGTGGCCACAGGCCGAAGCCATGGTGGGTTTCTTCAATGCCTGGCAGATCAGCAGGAATGAAAAATTTCTAAAGAAATCCATCTCTTCCTGGAGATTTATTCAAGAATTTCTAATTGACCCATATAAAGGCGAATGGATTTGGGGTATATATGATAATTACCATAACATTGCGCAGGAAGATAAGGCAGGTCTCTGGAAATGCCCTTATCACAATGGCCGGGCATGTATCGAGATCATGCGACGGATAATCTGAACCCTGGGCTTGCCCCAAACCTACTGACATGAAATATTTGAAAAGCCTTTATGTTCAGGTGATCATCGGAATCATCCTGGGCATTATTGCCGGGTGGCAATTCCCCGGTTTCAATGAAACTGCCAAGCTGATCAGCGAAACCTTCATCAACATGATCAAGATGGTGATCGCACCGGTGATCTTCTTTACCATCGTAGCAGGTATCGCAGGCGCCGGTGATATGAAGAAGGTTGGCAGGGTAGGGCTGAAGGCACTTATCTATTTCGAGATCGTTACCACTCTCGCACTCATCATCGGACTGGTTGTTGCCAATGTAGCGAAGCCCGGAGTTGGCGTTGTGGTCAACAATGCTTCCGATGCCAGCAAGCAAAAAGTAGCGGAATATGTTTCTGAAGCCCAGCATATGGACTGGGGCCAATTCTTTTCACATATCGTTCCCCATAACGTGGTGGATGCCTTTGCTAAAGGCGATATCCTGCAAGTACTTTTCTTCAGTATCCTCTTTGCGATAGGGCTCAAAATGCTGGGTGAAAAAGGACATGGGCTCCTGCAAACCTTCGGAAAGATCAATGAAGTATTGTTCAATGTTCTCAAGATCATCATGAAGCTCAGTCCCCTTGCGGCTTTTGGCGGTATGGCCTTTACCATTGGGAAGTATGGGTTCGCCACCATTTTTGCGCTCGGTAAACTGCTGCTCACTTTCTATCTCACTGGCTTCCTGTTCATTTTTGTAGTGCTGAACCTGGTTTGCATCTACTATAAGATCAATCTCTGGAAACTACTTGGTTATATCAAGGAGGAGTTGTTGATCGTTCTGGGGGCCAGCAGTAGCGAGGCGGCATTGCCTAGCATCATGCAAAAGCTCACAGCCGCCGGTTGCGAGAAAGAAGTGGTGGGATTGGTAATTCCAACAGGTTATAGTTTCAACCTCGATGGTACCACCATCTATCTCAGTATGGCTACTATTTTCCTGGCACAGGCGTTCAATGTGGACCTCAGCCTGGGTCAGCAACTCACTATCATAGGCATCTTGCTGCTTACCAGCAAAGGAGCCGCAGGCGTTACGGGGAGCGGATTTATTGTGCTGGCCAGTACCCTCACGGCTATGAAGGTGATCCCACTGGAAGGACTGGCCCTGCTCTTTGGGGTAGACCGCTTTATGAGTGAAGGCCGAGCGATCGTGAACATCATCGGGAATACCATCGCTACGGTGGTGATTGCCAAATCCGAGAACGAGATCGACATACAACAGTATAAGATGGTAGTGGAAAAAAAGACAACCGGGCTTATCTGATTTGAAAATATTACCTTCGCGGCCATTCAAAATAATGATCTATGAAACTGGTAGAACTCCTCGAGGCCAGAAGTGGCAAGGTTTGCGAACTCTGCGGATCCGATAACGGCCTCAAACCCTATGAGGTGCCGCCCACATCTGACGGTACTATCGATGACACTATTCTCGTTTGTGAAAAATGCAGAATGCAATTGGAGAAAAAAGAAGAACTGGACAGCAATCACTGGGCCGTTCTCACTACGAGCATGTGGAGCGAAGTGCCCGCCGTTCAGGTTGTGAGCTGGCGGATGCTCAACCGGCTCCGTCACGAAAGTTGGGCCGCCGAGAATATCGATATGATGTATCTCACGGAGGAACAGCTTGCATGGGCCAAAGCCACCGGCGATCATGAGAATGACGGCAGCGTGGACCTGCACAAGGATGCTAACGGACATACACTCCAGAACGGCGACTCCGTAGTGCTGGTGAAAACCCTCGATGTCAAAGGCTCCACCATCAATGCAAAAATGGGGACCGTAGTGCGCAATATCAGGCTGGTACCGGATAATACCGAACAGATCGAAGGAAGGGTGGAAGGACAGTTGATAGTGATCCTTACCAAATATGTAAGAAGACAGAATAGTTGATCGAATTGAAATAGATCTTACCAGGGCGGACCAGGAATGGCCGCCCTTTTTGTTTACCTGCGGCGCTTGCATTCCTCCATCTTTTTTTGTATTTTAAATGTACCAAACTACCCTAAAACTGTTTCATGTACACCCATCTGAACAGGATACCAGGCCTGGAATTATTCACCGTAGGATCAGGCAAGTATATGGTAAAGAACCTGGAAGGGCCCATTACATTGGCTTGCTGGTCCGGCTTTCAGAGTCGGCAGGGAGCTTATGACGCTCCAGGTATCATGCATCCCTCGGATGGGCATGCCCGTATCACACTCGGAGGTGATATGATCAGTACTGATCCCGATGTTCAACCTTTCCATATCAATGCATACAATTACCTGATGGAGTTCCAGCACCCCATCCAGGAACAGATCCTGCATGCGCTGACAAGGGTGTACGGGAACCTGAAAGAAATGTATGGCGCATCGATGCCGGACCTTGTAGATATTCAGCAATTCAGGAAATTGATCGGTCTTTCCGCAGTCCACCTGCTGAATGTCAGCAAGGATGATATTGCTTATGTAGGCTATGAATTCGGTTGTACCTGGGATGAAGAATATGGATTGGGCGTGATGACACATAAGGACAGGATCATCGAGATCGGCGACGCCAGTACAGCCTTCCTCACCTGGATCGCGGATAAGGACAGGGATCCCGACAGCGATGAAAGCGATTCCATTTTCTGTACCCTGCAGGAAACGGAGATCAACCACTCCGAAAAAAAGCCATGGTGGAAATTCTGGTGATGTCTATAATTCTATTTCGAATAAACTGTAATCGCCCATCTTGTAATGCTGTGGCAGATCTGCTTCCGGATCTACGCTGGTTATGCCCAGGTAATTGAAGCCACAACCGATATAGTATTGGTTCAGTTTTTCATTACCGCTGCCCGTATCCATTCGGATGAATTTCTTTCCATTTTCTTTGGCATGATCCTTTGTCCATTCAACGATCAGCTTTACAAATCCCTTTCCCCTGAAGTCCGGATGGGTAGCGATGCGATGCAGGTACACGGCGGGATCGGTATCCTTCTCCTTCCAGATATCCGGATCGTTGAAGCTGGTCACAAACACACAAGCGATCTCATCGCCCATGACAATTTTCCATTGACGACCTTCGCTGATCTCCTTCAGTACGAGATCCCGCTCAAAACCAAGCCAGCTACGGCTTGTATGCTGTTTCTGAAAGGCCGTGGCTTTGTCGTAAATATCAAATATCGTATCGATATCCGATGGTAAGCTGTTGAGGATCTTCATGAGCTGTCTGTTTGTTTTCCGGTACAAATTTCCGGAAGAACGCTGATTGAAAACAGATTCAGATTTTTGAAGTTAGACTGTATCAGATCTATGAATTGTATCTTTTCCGGTAATCGGCAGGGGTCATGCCGGTTACTTTGCGGAACACTTTTCTGAAAGAATGGATATCTGCATAACCGGTATCCAGCATGATCTCGTTCACGGAACTATTGCTACTTTCCAATTGCTTTTTGGCTGCTTCCATTTTCACTTTCTGGATATATTCTGTGAGGGTATGCCTGGTGGCTTTGCTGAACCGGCGCTCGAAAGTCCTTCTGCTGCAATTGCTTCTTGCCGCCAGTTCGTCCACATTGAACTTGTCTGCATAATGCTGCTCCAGGTATTCCTGGATATCCAACACCATTTGATCGGAATGGTCTTTCAATCCCTGGAAAACGATAAAAGGGGATTGGAGGCTTTTGTTGAGATCGATCACGAAGTATTTGGCGATGCGGATGGCGATATTCCGGTTGGTGAGCTTTTCGGTAAGATGGAGCAGCAGGTTCCAGTATGCCGTACTGCCACCGCTGGTGTACAGGCCGTTCTGGTCGGTGATGATCTTATCGTCCACCAGCGTGGTGAGCGGATAGAAATACCTGAACTCATTGGAATAGGCCCAGTGGGTAGTGCATTGTTTATTCTTCAGCAGGCCCGAATAGGCCAGGAGGAATGCACCTGTGCTCAAACCGGCTACAGACGCGCCTTTCCGGTATTGACTGGCGATCCATCCTCCGAATTCCCGATTCGGATAATTGGAGGTCATCATTTCCCCGGTAAGGGCTGGAATGATCACCAGGTCTGTTTTGTCGATCTCCGAAATGGTGATCTGGGGGAATAAGGCAAAGAGGTTGTTTTGATGGATTGGTTCCCGCGTCAATCCCGCCAGTTGGATATTGAAGAGGTCGGTTTCCCCGGTCTCCCGCAGAAATTCGTTCACTTTTGAGAACAAGGTATATGAATCCGCAATGGAAGCCAGGGATGCATTGTGCAAAGCCAGGATGGTGATAGTTCTCATGTCATAAAGGTAGACAATTGGATTGTCGCAGTCACCCACCATGGATTGACGGAATGGCAATTCATAAATGCCGCTGGTAGTTGATATTTTCGCAGTACAAATCAATAATCATGAAGGATTTTGTTCCGTATTTACAGTTCAACGGGAATGCAAAAGCGGCCATGACCTTTTACAGGAAAGTATTGGGAGGCGAATTCACCGGCTATTCAACCTATGGAGAGATACCGGGTGGAGAAAAGATGCCGGCAGACGACCAGGAAAAATTTATCCATATTGCCCTTACTACCCCAAATGGTCACCGGATAATGGCCACAGATAAGGTTTCGGGCATGGGCATGGATCCTGTTGCCGGGAATAACCTGCATATATGCATCCTTACGGAATCAGCGGAAGAAGCGGACCTGGTATTCGAAGGCCTTTCAGACGGCGGCGCCATCATGATGCCGATGAACAAAACTTTCTGGGGCGATTATTTCGGAATGTGCACCGATCGGTTCGGCATCCATTGGATGATCAGTCATGAATCCAATAAATAAACTACAATCATACGCTATGTCGTTTCAAGCATACCTCGATAATATCAAAGCCAAGACGGGTAAATCAGCCGATGACCTGAAGAAACTGGCAGAAAAAAAGAAATTCCTGGTGAAAGGGGAACTGGATCCCAAAGTGAAAGCGGGGGAGATCGTCAACTGGCTCAAAGAAGATTTTGACCTGGGGCATGGCCATGCCATGGCGATCTATGCATATTTCAAAGGGAAGCGGGAATAATGTAATCAGGGTATTATTGGGAGTGACCGTCGCTAACGGGATAACGCAACCGACGGTCACTCAAAGAATATCAGGCATCTTTTGCCGGTAATTGCTGCAATATATCCAGGAACTCTAAACCAGGCTTGAACACCAGTTTGTTCTCTCCCAGCTCAAAGGGCAGTGATTGAAATACGCCTTTGTGGTACCAGTACAAATGATTGCTCACAGAACCCGGCCCTTCTTTGAACATGCCTGAAATGATGAATGGCAGGCTGTTCACTGCTTCAATGGCTTCGGTTGTCTCGATGGGATAGATGATGGCCGCATGCCTGTGGGGAACACCGATCAATGATCCAAACTCGCCATTGAGCGCCGGGTATTTATCAAGCGAGAACACGAAATTAGGAACGAAATGATGTTCGTCCTGGATGAACCATATATCGAAATCATTGATGGTTTCCCTCGAAAAATCGAAATTGTATTTCTTCTCTACATTCCTCTTCCCGATCTCGAAAAGCTCATCCTGACTCTTATTCCAGTTTTGCATTTGCTCCGGCTTTACATTGATCACACTTTGCGGAAGATCGAATGACAACATGGTGAATGCATCACCGGCAAATGCCCGTTTTACGAAAATATCTTTCTGTACATCATTCAGCACATCACCATTGAAAAGGCGTATAGCGAGAAAATCTTTGGCATATTCAAAGTCACGCGACTTCACCTCGAACAGTTTAGTGAAATCCGAGATCTGTTCCATTTCATGAAAATGTGTATTGATAAGGCTTTCCCAACTGGAGGGCGCTGATAGCTTGCAGGTTTGCGCCAGGTTGATCAGGCCTAATTGCTCAAATATGGCATTGCTGCCACTCAGGTATACCACACCATCCCCGATGCTGTAATTCAGATTTCGTTTTTTTAACATGGCTTCCAGCTCAGTGATGAAAACATCATATTCATCAGCAGAAAAAAAGGATGCAGCCCAGGCCGGAACTGTCTTGGCTTTGGATTTTTTGAGGAAAGAGAACATCGGTATAGGGTTATGAATAAAAAAGAAACTCAATGCGTGCAATAAACGATGCAATGAACTGAAATAGTATGGATGTGTATAAATGCAGGGGGCATTTTAAAGGGCGGAAAAATATTCCAGCCTTTCTTTATTCTTCTCTTGTGCTGTAAATATAATTCGAGAAAACAGGAGGAACACGGCTCAGGTCGTAAAAGTCTTCCCGTATGTTGGTCACATTCCCGTTATTCAATGTGAAAGTGAGCATGGCCCATCCATTGTACAATTCTTTACCATTGGGTTTAAGATTCGGTTCTTGCCAAACGATCTGCCCATAAGGAGGTGGTTTGATGGGTCCATATGGCAATGCTGCATGGCCGAGACATCTTGCATAGGTTTTGGTTGTGAATGATGGTGCGGCATAAGGAATGGCAACGGGGCTTTTGTATACGAGCCCATTGTGCACGTGCCCCCAGTACCATGCATAGGGATCACCACCCAATGCATTCCTGATCTCTGCCCATAGCGGGCTCACTGCAGACAGGTCGGGCTCAAACCCGTTATGGTGTGTGAAGAGAATGGTCTTGGCAGGATTGGGTCTGTACTGCTGCAGGAATTTTGTTTGAACATCAGTGGGTGATCCGATGCTGCCCGTCATGAAGGCATCTGTAGTGGAAGCCTGGTAGGCAGAATCGAGGCCAAGCAACACCCAATCCCCCATTTTCAAAACAAAATAGCTGGACCCTTTTTGGGCGCTGAACAACGAATTGACGCCACCATTGGCAGCATCCAATGCATCATTGAAATAACCGATGGCACCACTGTACATCTCGTGATTGGAGTTGAGCGTGAAAGACCTGCCCTTGTAATCCGGAGGCCAGAAAAAATTCAGGTTGCTTGTTTCTTCTCCGGGAAAAAAGAATTTATCTCCGTGTGGACCATTGGCGGTGGGTGTGCCTGCATAATACACATCACCCACGTGCAGGATATAATCTGGCTTTTCCTTGTAAATACTTTGCATGATGCGTTGCAGTGTATAATCGCCGGTGCCGCAATCCCCGATCACGGCCAGTTTCACCGTGCCTGTGCTGATCTTGTTCAATTGTATCACCGGTGGCGGGGTGGTTGGAAGGGTAGGTCCCCAGTACCACAGATCATAGATGGTGGATTGCAGCAGGTTAAGTACAGCTACCAGCCATCCCTGATCGTAAGTGGCCCATTGCTTTGTGCTCAACACGCTTCCATCTGTGTAGATGAGCTCGTTTGTTTTGAAGAAATCTGCATTGACGGTAGTCATTTGTGAAGAAGGAAGGCTGAGATCGAGAATGATGATGAGCGCGTCGAACAATAGTTTCTCGTGAGGCGAGAACATGGATTGATCGATGAGTAGTGGATTGTTCAGCCAGTACAGTATCAGTCCCAGGTCAACCGTTCCATCCCCTTTTTTATAGCCGGTGGGTGGAGGTGGAATGAAACCTTTCCATACATTCTGAGCAACCATAAAGCTGATCAGCTCATATTCGCAATCAGGTAAGTATTGGAGCAGTGCCTGGAAATCTCCGAGGATCGAAGCGTCTGCCTCCAGGCGCTGCTTTAGTTCGGCAGCGAGTTGTTGAACATCCTGTTCCATGATTGATAAGTTTTAAGGTGATAGGTATTTGAAGCTCTTTGAAGTTACGATTCTGGAAAGCGTAGCTGGCAGGTGTTTACACCCTTATTCAAATGATTGATCGATAAACCGGAACCACATTCAGTTTCTTTGATCAATCTCGGGGAATTGGCGTAAATTATGGAATGATCATCAACAAGACCATCAATATAAACGCACCCGCATCCAGGGTATGGGAAGCGCTTACCACGCCTTCCATCATGAGGAAATGGATGACGGATGCTGAAATGGATATCGTTTCTGAATTCAAAACGGGTAGTACTATTGTGATCAGCGGGAACCTGCATGGGATCCCTTATGAGAACAAAGGCACTATCCTTCAATGTGAACCTGCAGCAGTGCTCAAATACAATTATTGGAGCTCTTTATCCCAGCATGAGGATACTCCCGAAAATTATTCCCTGATCACATTCAGGTTGATGCCCGGAGAAGGCGCTACTACCCTGGTTTTTACTCAAACCAATTTTACGGAGGATGTGATCTTCAAACATTTCAATTTTTACTGGAACACCGCTTTGCAGTTATTGCGGAAATTAAGTGAAGGTGAGCGACTGCCGGGGCAATGACAGGTTCATCCTTTTTTTGTTTTCCTGTTTTATCTTTTCCCTGAATGAAATAGTTGAATAATCTCTCACAGCAATAGACAGTCTCATCTCCCCAATCCCCTGCATACATCGTCGGAAAATAAAGCTTCAGTTTTTCCAATATGAACGATAGCTCAACAATGATCCATACATATCCGAAAGGGTAGCTGTTATCTTTTACCATTTCCGCATGCATTCCTGCGATGGCGAAATGAGGTATGGACTGGCTATAGGGTGAAAAAACGGTTTTCCGGGCTGGTGGAGTTGTTTAGATTTGGTGCCAATTTTTACCTTATTCATTGAACATATGCACAATCAGGAAACAAACTTGTTCCGGATCCGGCAACAGTATGAACTTATTGTAGAATGGTTCAGACTGCATGGCGGAAAAGATAAAAATGGGGCTTCCATGCACCCCGAAGTGCCTGCCGGCCTGCCTTCCCCCGAAAAGGCGACGATCCCGCAGATCCAGCTCATTGCTGAATTATTGAAAGATGGGGTGCTTGATAAGTATAATACTGAATACGCTTCCAATGGACTTGCGTTGGAGCAGATCGCAGAGGACATCCTTGCATTACTCTCTCCGGGTATGAATGCTTGAGGATATTGATTATTCTGGGCGGATATCGTTTAAAGAAAAATATGTTCCCTTATTGTGATCACTCTGGCAAGTTCCTGTATGTCTCGTTGGCTACTCGAATACCAATACAATTTCATTATTCTTCGACAGATCTGTATTGAGCGTAAGGGTTTTGCTCTCTCCGCCGTATTTGATGCGTAATTCAGCAGTATTGGGTGGTATGGAACCGAGGTTATCGGCTACAAAAAGCAATCGGTTCTCGCCTTTGTTCAGTTTGATGAGGATCTCCTGTATGGCGCGCTTTACCGGGAATCCGCGTTTGATCCATTCCCCATTCAGTCTGAGAGAGATGCTGTCCCCATCCTGGACCTGTGTATCCCGTAATTCCAGAATGATCTCCGCAGTATTGACAGGGATCCTGGCCAGGGGAGTAGTGAAACGTCGCGTTACGGTATCAGGTGTCCGTTCCTGTTGCAGTGTTGGTACAGGAGCATGGTAAATATTGGCTACGATGAAGGTGGCATAAGCATTGTAGCGGTTGCCGAATGAGAAGGCATATTCTTTTCCATCGATATTGGTCAGCAACTTGCCTGTATTCGGTTGTATATTCCCGTAATTGTCAGCAAAGAAAATAAGGAGGTTCCTGCCGCTATCCAGTATCAATTCCTGTACACGATTCTTGTCTGTGATCTGTTCTTGCGTAAATACAGCCTTCCCGTTGTGTAGCAGCGTAACCGTGTCTTTGTCATAGCGTTCATTATCCTCCAGTTTCACGATGAGTTGGTTTTGCCTGGATATGATGCTGTCATAGATCCCGAAATATACCTTGCTGGTTTCCGGGTGAAGTATTCGCCGGGCGCTGGAATCGGGAAACGGCTTGTTGGTTGAGCGGGAGAGCGTGATCCGTTCCCGGTATAGAAAATCTCGTAACATCACTTTGGAGTGAACGAAGATCTCATCATCGACGTACATGCCCCGCATCCAGAAATCAGCCTTGTCGATGAACAGGCGATTGACACTGATTGTATTATCCTTCAGTTGTAGTGTGCCGTTCAGGTACCAGAGCCAGATGCCTAATTTGAAAGGAGTTTCCTGCAAAGGATATTTGGAACGTCCGATGCCCAGTTCGGATTCACTCTTCCGGACCAGCAAAAACTCATAAACGCCGGTAAAGACCCTGTTCTGTATCCTGATCACCGCCGGGTATAGCAGGCCCTGCTGTGGCTTCCCGATATGTATCTGGAGATTGATCTCCGGATGGTTCGTTGGCTTCCAGGTCATTTGCCAAACACCCGTCCAGGGATCCGTTTGCGCGTTCGCTGTAGAAAACAGGAAAACAGAAAATATGTAAACGAGGGATCGCATAGGAGATGGCAACTTAACAAAAAAAATGATGCACCTCAAATCTTCAGTTGGTCAACCAGAATTTGCAGTTGGTCCATTGAGTATCGTAAAACCCCTGTGGATGGATAACTTCAACGTCCATCAACACATCGAAAATGAAGCGTATATATTTCTGCCTCCTGGCCATAGCCACCACTTTGTTCTCCATGGGGCAATCCGGGAAGAAAATGGTCACCATCAAAGGAACCCTCACCGGCGATCTGAAAGGACATAATAAGATCTATCTTATTACACGTACCGGTACAGATTCAGCCC
>JAGIAP010000120.1 GCA_017744805.1 Chitinophagaceae bacterium
AGGCGCTTTGATACCGAGCGCAATGCTGTTACTGAATTCGGAAGTGCCACAGGTATTGGCAGGTATCCGGAGCGTGGCCGTCCAGAAGCCTACACCTGTAGCGCCCGGACCGGCATTATACGTGATTGTTTGTGTAGATGTTCCTGCAGATAGACCCGTTAAAGAGGTGACGAAATATTGACCGCTCGCTGCTGAAGTAGCAGGGTCGTTTGCATAGATGTCCACTGTGTACTGAGCACCAGCAGTGATATTGGGAATGGTCAGTTGCAATTGATACTGTCCTCCTCCCAGGCTGGTGGATGATACCAGTACAGGTGCACGGCCTGCCGCCGCAGTGTAGCCACAATTACCCGCCGTCAGGGATATACCCTGTCCTTTATTATTATAGATGGCGTTATTGCTGATCAGCACCTTGTTGGGTGCCTCGTTGTAGATGCCAGCGCCGGTATTATCGCGGATAACGCAACCCGTTACCTGCACATCGGTTACTCCCGCGCCTCCGTAGAACCAGATACCATGGCTGCCACTATTGATAACGGTATCTTCCGTAAGATCCACATCCGTTATTGCATTGGCTCCATTGATGAGGATGCCGCTCCTGGTATTGTTCTTGAAAGACGACTTGATGATATCTACATTGGTACGTGGCAGATTGGTATAGAACTCGATGCCATCCATATTATTGGTGAAGCTGCTATTGAGGACCTGGAAATTGGTATTGGCCCCGGCAATATAGATCCCATCCTGATCAAATTCATTCGCTTTCAGATTGTCGATGGTAACATCCGTGATATCTCCTACAAACACGATCCCGTAATCAGCATCATCAGTGGTGCCCTGCTTATCTGCATCTAACACGGTGTTCTTGATGCTGACAGTGTTGACTGTGCTTTCAAAGCGCATGAACTGTCCAACATTTCCCAAACCTGGTGTAGGATCTGTTATTGTAAGACCATCGATGTTAATATTCTTAGCTGCTCCGTTGAACCATACACCGTACAAGTCCTGATCCTTCAAGGTCACATTCTTCAATGTAACACCATCGGTAGTATTGTCAAAGCGGATGGGATAATCACCATCATCAGTGGAAGTGACTACATTCAGATCTATAACGGTGTTCTGTAAGCGGATATCCGTATTGATGAAATTTGAATAGAACCCTAACGCTACACCGCTGTAAGTAGAATCAATGATCACATTGTTAAATCCGATATTATTGGCCGTTTCCACTACCCCACCGGTATTGTACAAAACAATGTTGTTGACGAAACCCCTGATGGTACTGTTAGTAAGGTCCCAGCCATTTATCGAAGCATCACGGAAAACTATACCTTCACCTCCCCGCGCATTTCCCTGTGAGCTCAGGTGAACATTTTCCATCACCAGTCCCGTTTGGGTGCCACCCGTAAAAAAGAGGGCGCGTCCGTTGTAGGTATTAGGCCCCTGCGGTTCAATATCCGTGCACCAGATATTACGGAGGGTGAGCCCGGTTGCATTACCTTCCCCATATAACATCGTGTTCAGAAAATTTCCCGTATTGCTGCTTGTTCTGATATTTTCGATCAGTACATTGTTGGAATTGTTCCTGATAGCAAAATAGATATCCCCGCAATTGGTGAGCTTGAAATTCCGGATCACCACATTATTGGCCCTGATATCGAAAGGATTGATCACCTGGTTGACACCATTGGAATTGATCGTGATCTTGTCTTCCCCATCGATAGTGACCGTTTGCGTGATCTGCGGCAATGAAGTGAGGATGGTGATCTGGCCATGCACCGCAAACCTGATAGTATGCGGGCCTGCACCTGCCGCATTCATGTCTAGTATGGCCTGGCGCAAAGAACCGGGACCACCGTCATTGGTATTGGTGACAGGGAAATCGGTAGCATAGCTCCATAGCATGCATAACAGGAAGAGAAGAGAAAGAACTGCTTTTTTTGGTTTGATTTGAAACAAAGGAATCCCACTCCGGTCAATGACCCGGTGGGCGTAGGTGGTTTTGGCTTTCATACGAACCTGATTAGTGTTTTTTGTAAGATGAACTGGCTATCAGCTTACACACATATAAAAATAACAGGGATATATAACCGTATTCGTAGAAGCTTTTCGATCTTGCTGTAGTAAACATTCGATATTTTCAGGGAGAAGTCTTACCAGCCCCGAAAAAGGGAAGGAACGTAACTCAATGTTGTGAGTTGCGCTCCTTTCCATTATTCAATTATCGTTCCATTATTTTCCTGGCACCAGGTTGAAGGTCTTTTCCACCGGAGGAAGGCATTGCCTCAAATTGCAGGTTTGATAATACAGGCCGGCCACTATGGTATCCTTTCCATTATTCTCTATACGCAGGGCCTTGTGAATGAACACCGCTTCGTTCTCATAGATCAGCACACCCGGATCATTGGCCGAAGAAGCCGGATCCGTTTTGATCCATCCTCCAACCGCTGTAATACTTTTCGGGAGCTGCAATACATGATCGATAGGGATATAGGGCAGGTTCTGCGGTACATACTGATATATATGCCAACCCGGCGCCAGCGCTGCTTTTACGATCACGGCAATACTGTCCTTTTCATTCACGAGCATGGCATTGAGGGTTACCGGCTCCCGCTCATCCGGCAACGCGCAGGAGAGCGTTCGTGCTGCTGCTTCTATTTTTTTATCGAATGTACTCTGTGCTTTCGCACTTAATACCGGCAATAACAATAGCAACAATAATACGCGCATCAGTTATAAGTATTGATCATGAATCTGTAACCATTCGTTTCGGAGAAGTAGAGTTTCTTCCTGTTCTTCGCCAGCCAGTTGCTCCACTCTTTTGCCGTGTTGAGGTCTTCAGCCGTGTATTTCTTCAATACCCGCAATGCCAGATCCGGGCGGTCATTTTTGGCCAGCATGCCGATACATTTATCCAGCAGTTTCAGACCGTGATTGGGAACACCGATCGCCTGCACATCTTCATCTATATCATATTCGAAGAAACCTTTGGCATTGCAATAGATATAATCGAGGTTGGCACGCATGAATTTTTGAAAGGCTTCCGTATCATCACCGAATGTAGCGGCATACTTTCCCATCATTTGCTTCACATACTCGTCCCATACCGGAAGCAGTTGTGCCCTGCCGATATACTGAAGGGACTCCTCTTCGGCGGAAGTCAAAGCCTGTCCGGCCGCCTTCTTGTCGTCGATCCGTTTTTTCTCTGCGGCATTATGCTCATTGAACTTCCTGATCTCCTCTACATATTCTTCAAAGCTCTTCCTGGAGGTATTGGCGATCCGCTCACGCACATCATTAGTGGTGGCCATGCTCTGGTTGTATTTCTTGGTGATGGGCAGCTTACCATCAAATTGCTTCATATAGGCCACTACGTTCACGAATACTTTCTTTGCTTCCTCCGTCATCTGTGCAGGCGAAACGCCAAAGCCCCAGAGAAAGAAATTACCATGCCTGCCCAATGCAACGGCTCCTACATCTTTCAGGCAAACACCGCTGGAGATCACTTCTGCATCCGGTCCTTCGGTAAAACGGTTGCCACGGGAAACCAGTCCGATCCTGCATTGATCGCCGGTGGTATAGCCCACTTTCTGCACCTTCCACATCGGGATCTCCTTCGGGATATTGGCACCGGTGGTGTAATGGAAAACCCCATCAGGCGTTTTCTTCATTTCCATCGTTGGATTGACCTTTTCGAGCGGTCCCTTGAAAATAGCATGGTCCTTCTTCATATGATGCGCATCCGCATCGAGGCAAAGACAAAGCCAATCGAGTTTGAGGCCGATCCCCTCTCCCATTTCTGCGGCGGTGCTGGAGATGAACACTACAGGCTTAGAGAATCCCTCAGGCAGGTATTTCGCCTTTGCATGTTCAGCATCAGACTTACCTGTTGCCTCTGGCAGGGGATTGGGTTTGAAATCGAAGATAGTCACATCGAATGGATCGGAATCCGAAGGCTTCCAGTCGCGGCAATCGATGGTGCTCACTACCGTGAAATACTGGCTCAGCAATCCTTTGAATGCCGGCATACGGACAGTGTAATCGGCCGTGAAGACCTCTTTACTCATCATGCCGGGGAAGGATCTTTTGGCATCCGGCATAGGCTTCGCGGGATCATACCCCACAAACAGCACTTTCAAATTGCTTTTGCTTTGGGCATGTAGCAGCATCGCCGGAAAAAAGAACAGGCATAGCAACACTGTATATCTGGTGGATCGTATCATAACTATACTTTTAGGATTTAGTTCAACAATTCTTTGAGCTTTGCCTGCAGGATCTCTCCTCTCAGGTTCCTGGCAAGGATCTTTCCCGAAGGATCTACCAGGAAATTACTGGGAATGCCAACGATGCCGTAGTAAGCAGACACTTCATTCTTGCTTCCTTTCAGATCAGACAATTGTGTCCAGGGCATTTTATCCTCTATGATAGCTTTTATCCATCTTTCTTTTTTATCGTCGATGGAGATACCGACAACGGTAAAATTCTTGTCTTTGTAATCGTTGTAGGCTTTGAGCACATTGGGATTTTCTGCACGGCAGGGCCCACACCAGCTAGCCCAGAAATCGACCAGCACATATTTGCCACGGAATGCAGACAAATTGATGGTATTGCCTGAAGTGTCCTGCTGGGCAAAGTCCCTGAGCTCTTCCCCGATATTGCTTCTTTTCACGATCTGCAACTGATCCAGGATCGCCTTTCCTGTTTTCGAGTTTTGTTTCTTGTTGCTGAGCAAGCTGAACAAGGCACTCACCTGGTCATAATCAGGTCCATATCCGGATGCTCTTTCCATGACCATCATGGCAGAAAAATAACTATCAGGATGAGTTGCTATATATTCTTTCGCTTTTTCTCTTTTCTTTTCGCGAAGCGCTTCCAGTTTTTGTTCCAGGGCCAGTTGTTCTTCCTTGCTCACTTTTCCATAATTATCGTATAAAGCATTCTCCTGTTCGCTGAACTGGCTAAGCGATCTTTCATACGCTTTGGACTCGTCCTGTATTTTTGAACCTGTAACCTTCAGCTTATCCAGGGAATCCGCCAGGCCCGTCAATTTGATCTTTCCGCTTTCAGCGTAAAATGAGAACATGCGGCGGGAGAACATCAGGTTCAGCTTGGCCGGTTCTTCCAGTTTGCCCCTCCAGGTAAAGGCTCCATCCTTCACCTGGATGGTATCCGCTTTGGAAGCCTGGCCCACGGGTTTGTAATACAAGACCAGTTGTTTGTCTTTCAACCCCTTGATATTTGCCTGCACAGTGGTTGTTTGTGCCAGGGCCGGGATCCCGCCCAGGCATAATATGGCCAGTAAACCTGCCAGTCTATTTTTCATGATAATTTCTTTAGCTGCTATTTAATGAATATGGTTATCTTTTTTAAATAGTAACCGTTCTCTTCAAAAGGTACTATCCGCTCTTAAAAATTCGGGATGGTCAGCACTACTTTGGGATCATCGGGTTGGATGATCCTTTCAGTTCCATTGTTATCCGCCGCGATCCGCTTCATAGGCAAACCGTTCCTGAAATAGTCGTATCCACAGTGACCTTCAAAGGCCAGCTCGATCCGCCGTTCTTTCAATACAGCCGCTAACAGGTCCTGATCAGCAATTGCATCGATATCGGCTACCGGCAGCCCCGCCCTTGTATGAATGGCCTTCAGGTCTAGCCTGGCCTTTGTATAGTTCTTCAATTTGGCGTATGCCTCCGCCCTGTTGAGATAAGCTTCTCCCAGTCTGAAATAGATCTGCGGCGCTCTGGTGGCCGTTCTTCCGCTCAACACCAGCCACTTGGTGGTTTCATTGGCATTACTGATGGGATTGAACTTGAAGAAGCTGCTGCGCATATCCCCGGGCGTGAGCAGTTGAAGAAAATCGGCCGAAGGCGTGAACAATCCCCCGCCATAAGTTATATCGTAATGATAGATACCATCGATGGTAGTGCCTGCCTGGGAATTATCATGGGCAAAGATGATCTCCTTGTTATTCTTGAAGATCGCCCTACCCAATGCACCATCGGAATCGTCCGCAAACATATTGTTGTAGGCCGTTCCCTGTAGCAGTGCATATTTCCCATTGCTGAGATCGATCAGGCTGTCGGCATAGGCTACCGATCTCTTATTGTGATCATCCACCGGCGCTGAAACAGATCCGCCCATGTACAGGTATACTCTCGATAACAATGCCCAGGCCGCGCCCGTAGTTACAAAGGCATTTGTTTTGGAGACAGGCGCTTTCATCAACTGCGCTGCCACTTTCAACTCTTCCGCAATGAAATCGTAGATCTCCTTCACAGTAGCAGGCGGTGGAATATCATTGATCGCCGATGTTCTCTTCAAGGGAATGGTCTTACTGCTTTCTGCATTTTGATAATACGGTTTTCCATACAATCGCACAAGGTTGAAATAAGCGAAAGCACGCAGGAACATATTCTCCCCTTTTGAATAGAGCAGATCGTTCTGATCGGCAACGGTAAGGGAATTGAAATTCTTTTCCAACGTAGTGATCCCTTCCAGGGTTGTATTGGCGCTGACGATGATCTGGTAGGAAGAGCGGTAAAAACCTGCACTATAACCAAGCCGTTCGGCAGTACTGTTCTGGAAATACCAGGCATCGGATTGCAGGGAGGCAGGATTGTATTCACGGAGCTTTACATTATTCCCTCTGCCCTCTCCAAAATTCTCGAGAGGAACATCATAGGAAACAAAACCGCTTCCCTGCAATAACAAATAAAGGCCGGTGGTGGTTTCTTTTACGCCGGACACGGAAGAGAGCATTCCCTCTTTATCGATCCTGGTGAGTGGACGGATCTCGTCTATTTTTTTATTGCAGGCCGTGAGCGCCAGGGCTATACCTGCTATGATGATGAATTTCTTCATGATTCTTCTTTTAACTGTGCTAGAATGTTAATTGAACACCGATCAGGTATCTTCTGGGGATACCTACGCCGTAACTGGATTGTCCGAAATTCTGCGCCTGTCCCACGGAAGGCCCTTCAAAATTGGAAGCCACGATATCTTTCGAGTGAACGAAGAAAAGATTGTCGCCACTCACATAGAATGAGCAATTGCCCAGTTTCAGCCTGTTGAGTAAGGATTGCGGAAGATCATAAGACAATCGCACATTGCGCAGTGCGGCATGACTGGCGTCATGAACGTATTTGCTTGAACCAAAGAAACTATAGGTATTCAGGTAATACAACATGGGCTCGGTTGCATTGGTCTGCCCGGGGTTGGTCCACTCTACCTGGTTCCTGACGTATTTCAATTGGTTGTAGGAAGTAACGGAAGTACCCTGGCTGCTTTCCGCCAGTCCATCGTTCATCACGTATTTCATGGCAAAAGTGATCAGCACGCTCAGGCTGAATTGCTTGTAGGAAAATGTATTGGTAAGGCCTCCGAAATACCTGGGCTGGAAACTACCGAAATTCTGGAACTGCCTGGAATCTGAAGAAGCGCCCACTTCTTCCAGGGTATTCACCAACTGTGTTCCTGTTCTGTTCCCTTTTCCATCGAAAAGAAGTTTCTCGAAAAGTGGTTTCCCGGATTGCGGGTCTACACCAGCGTATTTGACAGCTTTCAGTGAGTTGATATCCTCTCCCGTGAACATATAATAGCTGTTGGCATTATAGAAACCCTGTCTGAGAGAATCGTTTGCCACGCTGATGATCCTGTTCTTATTGAAACTGATATTGAAAGAAGTGGACCAACGGAAATCTTTGGTCACGATATTATCTGAACTGATCAGGATCTCCAGTCCTTTGTTTCCTATTGTGGCCACGTTCTGCCATTGAGTGGCGAGGCCTGCAATAGAGGGTAACTGCACTTTTTGCAAGAGGTTCTCTGAACGCCGGTCATAGTAATCCACAGTTGCCGTCACTCTCTTGAAGATCTCCATTTCCAAACCCGCACTGATGGTTTTGGTAACTTCCCATTTCAGGTTAGGATTGCCCAGCACTGAAATATTCGCAGCGGTCTGCCCTACGTAGGTATAACGGGGATCATACAAGGTTTCGGTAAGGAAATTATCTCCGAGTTGCGAGCCACTGGTACCATAGTTCAGTCTCCATTTGAGATTATTCACCCATTTCAGTTTTTTCATGAAATCCTCAGCGCTCATGATCCAGGCCGCACCACCGGAGAAGAAGGTGCCATAGCGGTTATCCCGGCCAAAGCTACTACTCGCATCTGTACGCACGGAACCACTCACACTGTATTTGGATCGGTAGGTATACCCCAGTTCACCGAATGCAGAATAGATGGCTTTATTATCGATACCCCCTTCCACATTCCCTGCCTTGGTTGGTATGATGCCAAAAGAGGAGTAATCATAGGAAGGCCCTATCTGTCCGCCCAATGAGATCACCGGATAACCCGGCCTCACATGGTTCACGTTGGTGGTGGAGCTCTCTACGGATGTTTTTCCATATTCCATTCCTACGAGTGCGCGGTAAGCATGGTCACCCACCGTATATTGAAAGTTCAACTGGTTGGAAGAAAGATAGGAAAGAAGATTGGACACCTGCGTGCCCAGGAACCCTTTGGGAGAGAAAGTGCTCAATCCACCGGAATAGGTCCTGACATCCAGATAGCGTACATTTTTATTGTAGTTCAGATTTCCCGAATTGGTAGTGGAGAAATTCAGCCAATCTGTAATACGATAATTCAGTTTGAATGATCCGAACAGGAGTTGAGCATTGTTGGAGTTGTAATTGTATTGTTTATTGAATAGCGGATTATCGTCCTGCACCAGGCTGCCATTGTTCTTATAGGTCAGGAAGGGTTTCAAAGAGCCATCCGCGTTATAGGGATTGGCCCAGGGGATCATTCCGTATAATGAATTGGCCAGCCGGTCAGGATCTGATTTTCCTTCATTCAGGATCCCGTTGATGGCAACGGTGGCCGTGAACCTGTCGCTCAGCCTGGTTTCCAGGTTCAATCTGAAAGTTTTCCTGGTGAGACTGTTCTGAACGGAGGTCCCTTCTTCCCTGTAATAGGAAGCGCCCATATAATACCGTGTTCTGTCGTTACCACCACTTGCTGCGAGATTTATTTCGGAGGTCTTGCTATTCCGGAAAGCATACCCCGGCCAATCGTACGCGTTGGCGAGATCCGATTCTGATGGAAGCCTGTAGCCGAGATAAGAAGCAAGCGTAGGATAATTTCCACTCAGGAACGCTTTATTGATCTCATAATCCTGGGAGTAATATCTTTTTTGTGTTTCGTAAAGCTCCTGGGCGTTCATGAAATCCATAGTACCCTGATTGGGTTGGTTGACACCATATTTCACTTCAGCCAATACACGGGGTTTGGATGAGGTCCCTCTTTTGGTGGTCACCACCAATACGCCTGCTGCAGCCCTGGAGCCATAGATGGCCGTTGCCGCCGCATCTTTCAAAATATTAATACTTTCTATCTCCTGCGGAGTAATGATATCTTTCAAATTCTGGTTAGGCATGATCACGCCATCCACTACCAGTAATGGTCCGTAATTCAAGGCGGGCATCACAAATTCATTGTATTGATCAACGCCCACACCGGCAATGCTGCTTTGTCCGCGTACAAAGATCTGTCCGCCGCTACTGCTGGGATCGCCTGCATTCTGTTCGGAGATGTACAGGCCGGTAACCCTGCCTTTCAACAGGGATGCAGGGTCTGAGCTGGTGATGCCCCTGCGTAGCATATCTCCGGAGATCCTTTGAACGGAACCTGTTAGTTCTCCTGCCTTCTTGTTGCTGTAACCGGTGGATACCACTACTTCCTGTTCCTGCCTGATCTCCAGCTCCAGGAGGAAATCCAGATCTACCGGCGAATTACCCACAGTGATCTTCCTGGATGCTTTGGCATATCCCACACTGGACACTTCCACGGTATAATTGCCGGCGGAGATATTCTTCAATACAAATTCTCCTTTCTCATCGGTGGCAGTTCCGGTATTGAGAGGTTTGATAGTTACGGAAGCGCCACTGACGGGCATTCCATTGGCCATTACTTTCCCCCTGATCTCAGTGGTTAAAACAAATAAGGATATTGCGCCTTCCTGCAATGGAGGGAGCTTACGCGAAATAGTGATGGTCTTATTCCTGAAACTATATTTCAATAACTGGTTCTCGAAAATGATACTGAGGAATTTTTCGAGAGGGATGTCTTCAGCTTTGACCGATACGGGTTTGGCATCCTTCAATATCTTTTCATCAAAGAAGAATACATAGCCTGTTTGCTTCTCCACAGCAGAAAGGATTTTCTCCAGTGGTTCATTCTTTGCTATGATCGTAACCTTGTTTTGAGCAATGCCCGTGGCATAGGTGGGCAGGGTGGCTACGAAAAGTAGAATAAAAGAGAGCCTCATAACCATCAAAGTTTTGGGTAAGCAGCGGCGTCTCAACCAGACGGGCCGCATGCAGTTAGCAGTTTTTTGCATACTTTTGGAACGTTTTGGTGATTGAATACAAGTCTTGCGAGGACTGACTATTTATTGCCAGATCATCCGCCAGGAATGCGCTAACATTTCTGGCTTTTTTATTGAAACCTTGTTAGTTGGTATAATTGATTTTCAGGTGATGAAATATATTTTATCGTTTTCTAATTGGTCACAACCAGGGTCCTTCCTTCCATCCTGAATTTCACGCCCACATCTTTCAATACTTCCAACACCAGGTCCAGGCTCATATCCCTGTTCACTTTACCACGGAAACGCCCTTCGGGAATGGCCCCTTCATACCTGATGTCCACATCATACCATCTTGCCAGTTGGTTCAGGATCGATGGAAGGCTTAACCGGTCGAAATTGAACAATCCTTTTTTCCAGGCCATCACCTGGTCTATTTCAATATGGTTCATGACCTCCAAATTCTCTCCGGCGATAATGGCTTGCTGCCCGGGTCTCAGTAGTTCCGTTTTTCCATTTTTCGATATTTTCACGGCCCCTTCCAGCAAAGTGGTTTTGATATCCCGCTCATCAGGATAGGAATTGATATTGAAACTGGTGCCCAACACATCCACGTTCATATCATTCGCTTTCACACGGAAGGGCTTCGAGCGGTTTGCAGCAATTTCAAAATAGGCTTCACCGGTAATGGATACAGTTCTTTCAGTACCGGTAAATTCTGTGGGATACGTGATGGAAGAAGCTGCATTGAGCCAAACCAGGCTACCATCGGGCAATACCAACTGGTAGGTCCTGCCCTTGGGAGTGGTCATGGTATTGACGAATGCTTCCTTACTTTTTGAGGTAACATCGTACACGAGTTTCCCATTGCGGATCAGCACGGCTGTATGCCCCTGGGTAGCCAGCAATCCAGCGCCTGCACTATCCAGCAACACTTGCCTGCCATCAGCCAGGGTGAGCACCGCGCCGTTTTTGCCGGGAGGTACAGCAGGTACAGGCATTGCAGGCTTATCAATAACGGCCATACCTGTGGTCTGTTCCTTCTTGTTCTTCAGGAGGAATACCAGGGAGCCCGCAATGAGAACAATGGCCGCAGCCGCTGCATATTTCCACCATTTAAGGGAAACAGTCCTTGCCACCATGGGCCTGGTTTGAAGTACCTGTTGAATAAAGGGCTCCCAGGCACCAGGATCATAACGGGTATCGGGCTCAGCAGTAGCTGCCATTAATTGGAGCTGATCTTGCAGTGCTTCATCTCCACTATTCGTCCTCAACCACTCGAACAGCTCCTCTGTTTCTGCGCCGGTTGCTTTGTTGGCGGCATATTGCCTGATCAGGTAATCGATACGGTCTGCTGACATTTTTTGCGAATTTGACTAGGATAAATTTTCGGGACCTATAGCAGACGCACGAAGAGAAGGGAGGGACTAGTGTTCCCCTAAAAAATCTGAAAAAAAATGAAATTCTTGTAAATACGCGCCAGGAGGGCTTTGGCAGCAGCCACCATATGGTTCTTGACTGTATTGGGAGAAATGCCCAGTTTTTCCGCGATCTCTTTATGTGTGAGGCCTTCCAACCTGCTCATCCGGTAAATCTGCTGTTGCTGGGGAGGGAGTTGGCCGATGGCTGTTTTGAGCAGTTGCTCATTCTCGCGATAGATAAGCCTTTCTTCAACGGAATTTTTTTGATTCTCTTCCACTGTAGTTTTGATGGAGTCGATGTATTTCCGCTCCACCGCTAGCCGGCGTAGCCAGGAGATGGCCAGGTTGGAAGCAACAGTGAATATCCAACTGGAAGGATTCTCTTTTTCCACGATGGCCTCCCGGTGGGTCCATACTCTCAGCATCACCTCCTGCACGATCTCTTCAGCCACTCCTTCCGATTTCACGATGCTGTATACAAATGGTTGTAACCTGGGAGTGAAATAATGGAATAAGCTACGATATGCCTCTTCATTCCCCTCCGCAAGTTGATGGAATAGCGCTCTATGGTTCCGGGCCTCCTGCATGTAAGATATGCTGGCTAAAATAGGGAATTTTATTTACAGATATTTTAGTGTTCGCCGAAAGACAAGCTAAGGGCGGCTGCAAAAACAAAAGGGCCGACCCGTTAAGGTCAGCCCCACTATGCTTGCATTTATCTTTTTACAATTTCTCTCCTTTTCCCATTTTGGCCAGGACCAGGCGGTGGTTTTGTACTTCCCAAATTATCGTTTTACTATTTTACGAATGATCTTTTCACCTCCATTGCTGATTTCCACCATATACAATCCCGGCGCATAGCGGCTGCCCAACTGATACAGATTGCCGGCAACGATATTGCTGAATTGTTCCACTACCTTACCATTCATATCCAGTATCCGCATTTGCAACGGCGATGCCCCTTTACCACTGACCCTGAAATTGAAATGATCCTGAGAGGGGTTAGGGAACAGCTCAATCTTAACCGCCGTTCCTTCTTTCTTTTCCAATGCCAGGGTAGCCGGACCCGCCACATGCGAAGCCGAACAAACGGTATTGAAAGATGCATCTATCACAACGCCGGAAAAACTGCTCCTGAAACCATCCGGCACCAATAATACCGGCGCCTGCGATGGCATACTTCCCTGGTATTGGAAACTGCATCCGTTCACTTTGTACACCTCATCATGCCCGTACTCCTGGATATAGGAACCATTGAACAACTGGTTGTACATGTATAAACGATTGTATTGTTTGGTCATCACCCAATAGAAATCATCCATCCTTACGCCCTGGTAGTCCGTCCAGGTACTATCCATGGAAGGGTTATCCATTGTTGTTCCGGGCTTCAACCAGCTTGGTTCAACTGCGGTATGTTCCCAGGATTCATTGAAGCTGTTCAGCCATACACTGGCCGGATCATTCTGCAATACCCGTACCCATTGACTGCGGTACAATTGTCCCTGCGCCCGTGCAGAGCCATTCGCACCATTCCAGAAACCGGGCATCACGTCCATCACTTCATTACCTGCCGGGTTCCCGAACTGATCGTATATCGGCCACCCATAAGCGTTACGATAAATTGTATCGTTGTATATGGCGTTGTACATCCAGCGGATGGTGAATTTATTGTAATTGGGATGAGGAACAGATCCCGTGTAATTGACGATGAGATTGCTTTTGGCCGGGGTCTCCACAAAATGGACCAGGAGCGGCTTGCCATTGAGTTTGTAGTAAGCGCCGGAATCCATCTGGTAGAATTCATCCCAGGCGCGTTGCGATTCGGATTCGATAATGGTCATAGCCGCATCGGTGGTAGTGGCTGCACGGCTATTTCCCATCGCCACGCAGAAATACATTTTGTGCTTTCCGGATGTGAGACTACTATTCCATTTTTTTATCCTTTGCACAAATTGTTTGGAGCGATCGTCTACCCATGGATTGACGCCATTGGTGATATCGAACATGATATAGGTGAAACCTGCATCATGAATGAGCTGCAACTGAATATCATTGATGGTGCTATCGCCCGAATCATATGTTCCGGCATGGCCGGGAAGCTGAGGAGTATAGTCGTTTCCCCACACCGTCCAGGTATCCACTGCAACGGCGTCGGCGGTAGCGCCTTTATTGTTATTGCCCAGGCAAAGCCATTCGCCGTTATTGGAAACTACGCAGGCTTCTGTGATGCTGCCGGACATACTTCCCAGCAATTTGGCTACCGGCGCGGCCAGATTCCCTTTTGAAGTGGCGGGCCGGTTATTGATCACCCAGCGATGGTTGTAAGTGCCGATGCCTGTTCCGGTGGAATAACTGCTCCACCATTCACCGCCATCATAGTATGCAAGGTCTGCTTTTCCATCCCTGTCCACATCATACGCGAAGCCTCGTTCCGCATTCACGCCAAATCCTGTTTTCCAACTGCTGGCCGTACCAAAAGAGGACCCTCCGGATAAGGCCACGGACCAATTGCCCGTTGATTTGGTGTAATGCACAGCATCTGCTTTCCTATCACCGTTCATATCCGCCAGCATGCGCTGGTTGGAGCTGTTGCCGAAGCCTGTGATCCAGGCGGAGAAACCACCGAAACCACTGGAGCCATTGGATAGCCCCACATACCAGTACCCCGGCAGACCAGTGTGGAAATAGATCACTGCATCATCATAGCCATCGCCATTCACATCGGCGATGAACTGATCCACCGATCCTACACCGTTACCGATAGACCATTGTACAGGAGCTGCGAAAGCCGTATCCACCGAAAGAGCTACCTGCCATTTCCCATCGGCAGGATTGAAGCAGATGGCGTCCTGTTTTCCATCTCCGTTCACATCTCCCATCATCGGGATGGTGCCGGATGCCACCGTGAAGCCGATGTACTTTTTGGATACGCCAAAAACAGTTCCGTTGGACGGTGTTACATACCAGTCCCCATTACTGAACCAGGCAACGGCATCGTCCTTGCCATCCCCGTTCACATCTTTCAGAAAATAATTGGAAGCGCCAACACCTACTCCGTTGAGCCGCAAATAGGGTTGATTTTTTGCAAAAAGG
>JAGIAP010000121.1:0-8012 GCA_017744805.1 Chitinophagaceae bacterium
CCACTGAACTGCTCGATGCTTTGCTTGGCGCCGGGCAGGTCCTCGTCCATCTGAAAATAGATGGTATTGAGCGCATTGAAGAGGAAATGCGGATGGTACTGTGCTTTGAGGAATTTCAATTCCGTTTGCAGTTGATCGTTAGTGAGCCGTTCCAGTTTCAGTTGCTGATCGATATAAGCCTGAATGAAATTGTTTCCCCGCGCTATGGAATAATATAATAGTACATAGAGCGCCACTACCACATTGGCAATGCTGAAATCGCTCCAGGTTACGGGATCTTCTATCAAATAATGGATCAGGAAAAGCGCGGGGTTCATAGTGAGCAGGGCCACCAGCAGGATCACGCCAAACTCACGCATCACCCGGGCAACGCTGAATATTCTTTGTTGCCGGCTGTAGCGTTGCACCAGTTTGTTCACAAACGGCAATGTGAGGCAGGTTACCAATACCACAAAAAAGATCTCGATGGCATTCAGTTTCCAGGGGCGCAGCCAGAACTTTGTTCCATCGTTGGTGTCTGTGATCAGCCTGATGGAAAAATAGATCAGTAGGCCGAATACTACCGGGAATGCATATCTCCAGAACCATTTCATCAATATTGTTTTAGTTGGTTTTGCTTCATACCGAACAGCCATCTGCTGAGGGCGAAGGGCCGGATGCATACATGTATTAAAATTATACTAATGAAGAATGTCAGCAAAACCGTGAACAGGTATTTCATCAGGATGGTATCGGTGGTGCGCATCACATAGAAGGTGAGGATCACGATTATTGTTTGATGGAGAATATAGAATGGATATACCATTTGATTGAGATAGTTCAGGATCCGGTGGGGCCTGTTGAGATATCTTTTTCCATAACCTACCAGCGTAAACACCCATAGATACGCCATCGAGGGATAGACAGCGGTATACAGCCGGTTATGGATATCATTGTCCAGATCGTTCCATCTCCAGTAATTGATAAAGAGGATGCTGGCGAAGGCGAGCCCCAGCGAAAGCCGCCGGTTACGTTCCAGGCTGTCCATCAGTGCAGGGTAGCAGATACAGATGAATCCCACGAGGAGGAAGAACAACCAATAAAAGAAAAAACAATAATCATGGACCAGGTCGTTGGTAGCAGGGAAGTACCTGACAAGAAAAGTGAAAATGAGCACACCGGGAAGCATGAGGAGGTACACCCATTGTCCGGCAGCTATCCGGTTGAACAGTGATGACAGGGCGGCACGGTCCCGGTTGCGGACCATCCAGCTAAAAAAAGGGGCGAACATGAGATCGTATACGAACAGGTAGGCGATGAACCAGAGATGGTGCCAACTGAAATTGCCGTTGGGATAGGGCTCAAAGCGGAAGATGCTGGGGTAGAAATCCCAAAAGCTGCCGGTAAACCCGTTGTGGGCCCTTTCCAGGTACACTTGCGGGGGCACAACGATGAAGATTCCTGCTACCAGGGGGATGAAGAGGCGCCGGAAACGGAGGCCGATAAAGCCGGTGGAGCTCCTTTTCTGAAGCATGAACCAGGTGACGGTACCGGAAATGAAGAAAAGCAGGGGCATCCTGAACCGGCTGAGCCAGAAATTAAACTCCAGCAGCAGATTACTGGTTTGGTTATTCTTCAGATGCCAGCCCCATTCTGCCACATAGGGCATCGCTGAGTGGAAGAAGAGTACGCCAAGGATGGCGAGTATCCGGAGCCAGTCCAGATAAGCCTGGCGGGCGGTTTGAGCTTGCATAAGTTGATCGTTTCAGCAAACTTACCGGGCCGGAGGGGAGGGGGGAAATCCGTTTGACCACGGGACGGTTTATGGGGACGACTGGAAAATGTATTGTGTACGATTTGTTTATCTGCACTTTCACCAGTAATTTTGCCCCTCTTTAAAACCATAATACCGGATGGCAAGAACAATAGCGTTTCGCGATGCGCTTCGTGAAGCAATGAGCGAAGAAATGAGAAAAGATCCTAATGTTTTTCTCATGGGCGAAGAAGTTGCTGAATACAATGGCGCCTACAAAGTAAGCCAGGGGATGCTGGATGAATTCGGCCCCAAAAGGATAATCGATACACCCATTGCCGAGCTGGGCTTTGCAGGTATTGCAGTGGGAGCGGCTCAGAACGGGCTTCGTCCTATTGTGGAGTTCATGACCTGGAACTTTGCTGTACTGGCAATGGACCAGATCCTGAATACCGCCTCCAAGATGCTCGCCATGAGCGGTGGTCAGCTCAGTTGCCCGATCGTTTTCCGTGGAGCCAACGGGTCTGCCGGTCAGCTCGGTGCACAGCACTCTACCGCTTTTGAAAGCTACTATGCCAATATCCCCGGCATCAAAGTGATCTCTCCTTCCAACCCATACGACGCAAAAGGATTGCTGAAAGCAGCTATCCGCGACAATGACCCTGTGATGTTCATGGAAAGTGAAGTGATGTATGGCGAAAAAGGTGAGGTTCCGGAAGAAGAATATATCATCCCCATCGGAAAGGCCGATATAAAAAGAGCAGGTAAGGACGTTACCATCGTTTCTTTCAATAAGATGATGAAAGTGGCTCTTGGTGCTGCTGCTGAACTGGAAAAAGAAGGCATCAGTGCTGAAGTGATCGACCTCCGCACCATCCGTCCGCTGGACTGGATGACCATCCTCGAAAGCGTGAAGAAGACCAACCGTCTGGTGATCGTGGAAGAGCAGTGGCCAATGTGCGGTGTGTCTTCCGAGATCGCTTACCGCATCCAAAAGGAAGGTTTCGACTACCTGGATGCTCCGATCCGTCGTATCACGGCTGCTGACGCGCCTCTTCACTATGCGCCCAACCTGGTAGCCGCCGCGCTCCCTGACGTGCCGCGCACCGTGAAACTGGTTCAGGAAGTGATGTACATGCGCAAGTAGTACCGTTCCCAATACCAAATAGAACAAATCTCATCTGAATAGAAAATCCCGGATCGCTCCGGGATTTTTGCTTTTTATGATCGCTGAAATAGAAACCGAAATAACACAGAACCAAACGCAACGCCACTCATCCTCTAACAATTACAAACACACCCGCCATCCCGCAACCTCTTTTCCCATTCATAACCACTGATGCGTCCGCGGCTTCCTGCGACGAGGGGTGTAAAAATGCAGACCTTGGAAACATAAGCGAAGAAGCCGAATAGCATTACCAAACCCCTCATCTTTCCCCTCAAAAGCCCAATAGCACCACAACTGCGGTGGTTTGTTTCCCAGTCTCATTTTTATACCCCGAGACGCGACCTACCCCGAGGCGCCACCTTATTGTGGCTGCAGCTTTGAATCCACCGGATCGCCCCATTCCACTGAATCCAAACAAGGCACAAAGTTCGGGTACCTCGGCGTCACCCATTCCCTGAATCCTTCAGCAGTTTTGATGATCGTTCTTTCATGCGTTACATCATCCACCACGGTCAGTGTAAAATCGCCGGTCCTTAAAACCTGGTACACTGTAAAGAATCGTCTTGCACCTGTAGAGAAATAAACCTTCTTGTTATTGTAATAATCTTCTGGCCAAAGGCTTTCGAGCCAAACATCATTGATGTACAGTTTGTACTGTGGGTTTAACATGGGATTGATCCGGGTTGGGTTAATGAATTAAACTTATATAAAACAAAAACATGCCGGCGCTTGTATGCTACCCGGCATGTTTGCTTGCTGATATGTCAGACCGACTATTCTAAGATCTTGAAAGCGGAAGAGCACAATAAAAGGAATGCATATACGCATCCGAGGATCAGTCCGCCTAATAACGTTAATCTCATTACAACCTTGCCTACCCTGGGCTGGGGTTGTACGTTCAAATGGGTTGCCTTCATAAGGACATTTTGGGGTTAATAATTTTTTTCAAAGGATCTTGATTCTTAACAGCTCTAAAATACTATTACTCCTTCGTTTATGCAAGGGAGTTTTACTATCAAATTGTTGCTTTTTTTACGGTCACCATCTTTTCAATTCATTTTTATAGAACCGCCATTCCGGGGTGGAAATGAGGTTCTTAGCATCTGTTACACCATACCAGGGGCCATGGTCCGGATCGGCGTAATTCTTCAGGATATGTATGTTTTGTGCGGGCATATAGCTCTGGGCCAGCATATAATATTTTTGCCCCATATTATTGATGGCTACATCCATCACTATCACGGCATGGCCTGGTGATCCTCCCCGGATCAGAACATCGCCTGGCTGGATCTCATCGAACCATTTTACAGAGCGCAATTGCTGTGCCAGAGAGAGGGTGCCGCAGTAGGAATAAACGGTCTCCAGGTAGCGTTCAAAAGTGGTGGAGTCTGGGGAAGGAGGGCATAAGTACATACGACCAATATTATCCGCGAATTTGATCTCGTTGTAGCGCCCTTCGCTGTACAGCCAGGAGGCACGGAGTCGCATCACGGCATCGGCGCATTGCTGCAGGTCCTTCCGGCCAACGGGGATATCCAGCACCGCATATTGGGCGTCCTGGTTGGCCTTTCGCTGACCATTGTACAGGTATACCGTATTGTCTTTTTTGAGGGGGATATTACGGAGCCAGCGGGCAAAGCCGGAATCTTTCCCATTGAATATTTTGAAGCCTGCCGGGGGATCGATCTCCGAAACCCTTGTGGGGACAGGCTTTGAGCTTTGACGGGTGGCTGCTTGCCTGCCGGTGGACGCTGCTTCCTGGCAGCTACTTAAAACCGGCAAAATAATTGATAGGAAGAAGAGCTTGTGCTTCATGGAGGTTTGTTATTTTTACGCACCCTGAAGGATCAATCAACGGCATTATTCCACAGCAATAACCTGTTAAATTCTATGTCAAATATTTTAATCATCGACGACGAAAAAGCGATCCGCAAAACCCTTTCAGAGATCCTTTCCTATGAAGGCTATAAGATAGAAGAAGCGAGTGATGGGGAAGAAGGACTGAAGAAATTCAAGGAAAAGACCTTCGACGTTGTTTTGTGCGATATCAAGATGCCCAAACTGGATGGTATCGAGTTCCTCGACAAGGCCCGTGAAGTGAATCCCGATGTTCCGGTGATCATGATCTCCGGCCACGGTACTATCGAGACCGCTGTGGAGGCTGTAAAAAAAGGCGCTTATGATTATATCGCCAAACCACCGGACCTGAACAGGTTGCTGATCACTATCCGGAATGCTACCGATAAAACCAACCTGGTGGCCGAGACCAAAGTGCTGAAACGCAAAGTGAGCAAGGTGGATGAGATGATCGGCGAATCCGGCCCCATACTTCGTATCAAAGAAACGATCGATAAAGTGGCTCCAACAGACGCCCGCATCCTGGTAACGGGAGAGAATGGGGTAGGAAAGGAGCTGGTAGCCCGCTGGGTGCATGAGAAAAGCAACCGCGCTACCGGACCACTCATCGAAGTGAACTGCGCCGCTATCCCCAGCGAGCTGATCGAGAGCGAGCTCTTCGGTCATGAAAAAGGGTCCTTCACTTCCGCCGTTAAACAAAGGATCGGCAAATTCGAATCGGCTCACGGAGGCACTTTATTCCTGGATGAGATCGGGGATATGAGCCTCAATGCGCAAGCCAAGGTGCTGCGCGCTCTGCAGGAAGGTAAGATCACAAGGGTAGGGGGCGACAAAGATATCAGCGTGGACGTGCGTGTGATAGCCGCTACCAACAAGGATCTGCTGCGCGAAGTGGACGACAAGAATTTCCGCCTCGATCTGTATCACCGTCTCAGCGTGATCATCATCCATGTGCCTTCGCTCAATGATCGCCGTGACGATATCCCATTACTGGTAGACAAATTCCTGGGAGATGTTTGCTCCGATTATGGCATCGCTAAAAAGTCCATCGACCCCGATGCACTGGAAGCATTGAAGACGCATAACTGGACGGGCAATATCCGCGAATTACGCAATGTAGTGGAGCGACTGATCATCCTTTCCGGAAAGAATATCACGGCGGAAGACGTATATGCATATGTGTTACCCCGTAAATGATCAGATGGTAGCAAAGGCCAGTAAGGCATCTTTCCCGTTCAGCAGTTTTACATTGTGAGGGATATGATGCACCAGGCTGGAAGAGGAGAAATAGATCTGCTGCCCGGCAAACAGTGTAGATAATTTCTGCAAATATTGTTTCAGATCGCATTTGATGAGGTTGGTCACCAGGTGGAAATACACCTGTGTGATCCCTTGCTGTGAAGCAAGCACCGTTCTCAATACCTCCAGCGATGCATTCCTTCCTACATACACGGTGGGCACACCTTGTTTCTTCAGCAGGTATTGCATGAAAAGAATGGATATCTCATGGAACTCCATTTCAGGTGTGAAAAGAAGTACTTTCCTATGCGGATTACAATGTAGCGGACAATCCAGTCCATCGATGGCCAGGTGGATCTTTTTGATGATGAGCGCGCTGGCAAAATGTTCCTGGCAGGGATGTGCTTTTCCTGCCAGCCAGAGCAGCCCGATATGGTTCAATAAAGGGAATACCACGTTGAACATGCTTCGCTCGAAGCCGGCATGGAGGAGGAGGGTATTCAAGATCTTCTCGAATTTCGGTTGATCAAAATCAAGGGCCGCTTCGGTGAGCTGGTTCACATAGATCTCGTAATTCTCACTGTCGGGGCGCAATTCCAGCGCCTGCTGTCTGATCTCTTCCTGCGACATTCCCGCTATCCTGCTGATCTTGATACCCCGGTTGTAGAGGTAGGCCACGCGAAGGATATATTTCAGGTCCTCACAATCGTAGAACCTGTGCCTGCTCTCTTTCCGCTTCGGGTTGAAGATATTATGCCGCTGTTCCCAAATGCGCAGGGTATGGGCCTTGATGCCCGTCATATTCTCGATATCGCGTATAGAAAAAATATTCATAGAGATGTAACAGAGCGGAATTTATTACAACTAATGATAATGAGCAAATTCTGTTCAACCGGGGGATCCCTGCAAACCTCCGGCCAGTGGTGGAATATAACCTTCAGAATCAGGCTTTGGTGGTAAGAGATATAGCCTTATTTTAGCAAATAATTGGTTTTTACCCTCCCAACAGCGTCTGACGGAGTGGTAATTTTGTAAGATTCTCTATAAATAATAAGACAGCATGAGTTTACATGACCTGAGCGTTATTATCCTGATATCCTTATTGATCGTATTGCTGCCAGCTATCGGATTGGCCAAGTTATTCGAAAAAGCAGGGATACCATCCTGGAAAGCATGGGTACCCTTCCTCAATACCTGGGAAATGCTCAAAGCAGCCCGCTACAAACAATACTGGTTCTGGATCCAATTCATTCCCGTGTTAGGCTGGTTCATCAGTATCTGGATACTGGTAGAGTTTGTGAAACTGTTCGGCAAATACAGTTTCCTCCAACATGCTGCCGCAGTATTGCTTCCATTCATCTATTTTCCCGCCATCGGTTATAGTCCCAAAACCACTTACCTGGGTTACGAAACCGCGCGCAAGCACCGCAAGAGCGCCGTGCGCGAGTGGGTGGACGCTGCCGTGTTCGCCATTGTGGCCGCTACGCTGATCCGCACATTCGTATTCGAAGCCTATACCATTCCTACAGGCTCGATGGAAAAGACCCTGCTGGTGAACGACTTCCTCTTTGTGAGCAAGCTCAGCTACGGACCACGTATCCCCAATACACCCCTGGCTTTCCCCTTTGTGCACCATACCATGCCTGTGTTCGGCACCAAATCATATTCTGAGTCCATCCACCTTCCCTACACACGCTGGTTTGCCAGCCCTGTAAAAAGGAATGATGTGGTGGTGTTCAATTTCCCTGCCGGGGATACGCTTACCAAAGAATTCGATTCTCAACAACCCTACTATGACCTGGTAAGACATGAAGGCCGGGAATCGGTATGGAACAATTATCATATCACCACACGCCCGGTTGATAAGCGCGAGAACTATATCAAACGTTGTGTGGCCATTGCAGGCGATACCATCGAAATAAAGAATGGGATCCTCTATATCAACAATGCCCCCGGCTTTGTAAGCCCTACCTCCGCCACTTTCTATCATGTGCGTTTCAACAATGTGGTATTGGA
>JAGIAP010000121.1:8022-14872 GCA_017744805.1 Chitinophagaceae bacterium
GGACGAAGATCAGTTGCGCGAAAAAGGATTATTGCTCAATCAGAACGATGGTGATCCCGATCTGCAACCACAGGGCGGATTCGATTACAGGATGAACCTCACCCTGGATGAACTGGAGACCGTGAAGAAGATCCCCGGATTTGTTTCTGCCGACAAGGAGATATTACCTCCATCTGAAGATATCTTCCCTAATAATCCTGCAATGTTCAACTGGAGCCCTGATAATTTCGGCAAGCTCTGGATACCGAAGAAAGGGGTGACTATTCAATTGACCCCTCAGAATATCGTGCTCTACAAACGCGCAATCAGCGTGTATGAAGGCAATACCTGGGAAGAGCGCGATGGAAAAATATTCATCAATGGTGAGCCCGCCACCACCTATACATTCAAAATGGATTATTTCTGGATGATGGGCGATAACCGTCATAAATCACAGGACAGCCGTTACTGGGGATATGTGCCCGAAGATCACGTAGTGGGAGAGGCATGGATGATCTGGATGAGCTGGGATAAGGGCGTTCGCTGGAACAGGCTGTTCAAGACGATCCACTAAAATGAAATCAGAAAACTACCAGTTCTCTTATACTGTGTACGATGCCATCAGCGAGCTGGATCCACAGGATGCCTGGTTACTCAATGAGGCCAGGGATGTGAGCCAGTACGCTTATGCACCTTATTCAAATTTCCAGGTTGGAGCTGTGGCCAAGCTTGCCAATGGCGAGATTGTGGCAGGCTCCAACCAGGAAAATGCCAGCTACCCGGCAGGCATTTGCGCAGAACGCGTGCTGCTCAGCACCGCTGCCAGTATGTATCCGAATATTCCCATCGATACTATCGCTATCAGTTACCAGCAAGCCGAAGGCCCCAGCGATCATCCCGTGGCTCCCTGCGGCATCTGCAGGCAAAGCCTGCAGGAATTTGAAACCCGGGTGAAACAACCGATCCGGCTGATTTTGGCGGGAATGGAAGGAAAGATCTATATCATTCAGAAAGCCAGCTCATTACTTCCGTTGGCGTTCACCTCAGAGGAGTTATTGTGATCAATCTTGCTTGTTGTAAAGATCATCCAGCAATGGTTCCTTTTTTCCGGCAGAAAGAATGGAAGATGTAAGTAGGCCCTTCAGGATATACAGAGTGGTATAGAAGCTGTTCGGGTTATCAGGCATATCATTGATCAATTTACGTATTATTAACTCTACATAGGAAACCCCTACAGGCAGGATCACGTATGTAAGAAAAAGACGATCATGAAAAAGATAACACAGGCGGCTATCGCCCTGAGTTTCATCGTCTGTATTTTCCTGTTTGCCTCTTGTTACAAAAGCAGTGGCGATTACCAATCTCCATCGCAAACACCCACACAAACAGTAGTGAAATACACTATTTCAAGCAGCTCAGGCAATGTGACCGTAATTTATACAGATAAAAATGGACAGGAAGTAACTGTCAACAATGTTCCTCCTACCTGGACTTTCAGTTTTACCGCAGACATCAACAATCAAACGCTGAAACTGACAGTAATTGGAATGAACAATACAGTTACTGTGGGAGGAACCATTTCCTTCAATGGCCATCAGATCGCTCAGAATAGTAGTACCAGCGGAACGGTGACTGTCACCACCATCGTAGACAGAATGCATGCGGGTTATTGACCCGGCAATATCTTCCTTATCCTCTTTTTCCCGGGTGGCAACTATAAGTTGTACATGCCAACCTTTCAATGGATACAATACAAGTGTCTTCTATGCTGTATTGTTTCTACTTTTGAAGGAGTGATCATCACATATCCGGATCTCCAAACTCCAGCCTTACATCGCTTGCCGCATATCCCACACAAGTCAAAACCAATCCGCGTTCCATATCTTTTTCAGTCAATACTTCATTGTTCGTCATCTTCACATCACCGCTCAGGCATTTGGCTGTACAGGTAGCGCAACGGCCTGCCTTGCAACTATACGGTAGCTCGATATGCAGGTCCAGTGCGGCTTGCAGGATGGAAGTGGGATAGACAACCTCATACTCGTACTCTTTTTTATTGAATCGTAGTAGCACTTTCCGTGGTTGCGGATCGATGATCAATGCAGGTGGAGGCAGAACAGGAATAGTGAAATGTTCCTTGATGATCTGTTCTTCTTCATACCCCATCAATCTTAATGTGAACTGCGCCATACGCATGAATGCAGGCGGGCCGCAGGTATAGAAAAGAGTAGGGGGCTTGTTTCTCTGTTGCTGGAATGCTCCCGGCTCATGATAGCCCACCAGTTGTTCCAGCAATCCATTGTTCAGTCTTCTCGAAGGCAGCTCGTGCAGCAGTGGATGGCTGAGCAGATCGATGCGGGTGAATTGTTCCGGATATCTTTCTTCCAGCAATTGCAGTTCACGATGATAGATGATGGTGGTTTCATCATGATTCTGATACAACATCGTGATATGCGTGCGTGGCTCGGAAGCCAAAACAGATTTGATGAGAGAGAATACCGGCACAATGCCGCTTCCGGCGGTGAGGAAAAAGATATGTCGCTGGTGTAACGGGTCGGTTGTGATGGTGAACCTGCCGGAAGGGGGTACGGCTTTCACGCGGGTGCCCGGCACCCAGTGTTCCAGGATATGGCGCGATATCTCACCATTCTCTTTGCGTTTAACGGTGATGAACAATCGCTCATCGATGCCGGGTGTGGAGCCCATGGAATAGGAACGCCTCACGTCATGTCCATTGAATTCAATGATCAGGGTAAGGAATTGTCCGGCCTCATACCGTATCGGCTCGCCATCGGAACTTTCCAGCACATAGGATTTGGCCTCCTTTGTTTCGGGGACCACTTCTTTTACGATCAGTTCGAGAAACTCCATGATTACTTATCGATCATTTTTACAACGATCCTTCCCATTACTTTCCCATCGAGGATAGAATCGATATAGATCGCGTTAAGGTCTTCGAGGCTTACTTCTTTGGCTATGCTATTGAGTTTGTCCTTGATATTCCAGACGGTGCTGAGCTTGTCCCAGATGGCCATGCGGCGGATCATAGGTGTTTCAGCGGATCCCACGCCCAGCAGGCTCACGCCATTGAGGATGAAAGGATATACGGTGGTAGCCAACTGCGAGCTGCCTACCAGTCCGGTAGTGACCACATTGCCTTCTATCTGGCAGGCCTTGAGCAGGGTGGCCAGGGTATTACCGCCAACGGTATCGATAGCGCCGGCCCATTGGGGGCGGAGCAGCGCCTTGCCGGTAGTATCGTATACCCATTCACGTGATTGTATCTGCGTAGCGCCGAGACTGTTGAGATAACCTTCTGCATCGGCTTTGCCGGTAATGGCGATCACTTCGTATCCTGCTTTGGCAAGGATGGCCACGGCCATGCTGCCTACACCACCGGTAGAGCCAGTTACTACTACAGGGCCTTGTTGCGGATGCTGGCCCATCAGCTCCATTTTGAAAAGGGCAGATGCAGCCGTGAATCCCGCAGTGCCCAGGATCATGCACTCGCGAAGGGTATATCCATCGGGTTTGCGGATCACCCAGGAGGCTGGAACGCGGATATACTCGCCAAACCCACCACAGGTGTTCATGCCCAGGTCGAAGCCCGTAACGATCACTTCGGATCCTACGGAGAAAAGCTCACTGCGGCTGATCTCTACCACGCCTGCGGCATCGATGCCGGGCGTATGGGGGAATTTACGCGTGATGCCCTTATTGCCGGTTGCGGAAAGTGCATCCTTATAATTGAGGGCGGAATAATGGACCCTGATCACCACTTCACCGGGTGGCAGGTCATCGATCATCCGCTCAACGATATTCCTCTCGAATGTCCCTTCTGCTGTTTCTGTGACCCATAATGCTTTGAATGGCATAAACGTATTCCTCCTTACTGATTTTTTTGATTAGACTGCAAAATTCAGACCTGCCCGGATGCGGATCAGAAAAGGGTTTGAACGCCATGCGCCACCCGCTTTTCCAGTCCCAGTAACCATTTCTTTCTCCACAGTCCGCCTGCATAGCCCACCAGCTCGCCATTGGTACCGATCACACGATGACAGGGCACAATGATGGCCACATGGTTACGGCCGTTGGCGGAAGCAGCAGCCCGGATGGTTTTGGGATCGCCCAACCGCCGCGCGATCTCCAGGTAGCTGGTGGTCTTCCCAAAAGGGATATGCATCAGCTCATTCCAGACCCTTAGCTGGAACTCCGTGCCTTCCTGGTTCACGGGGATATCAAAAGTACGACGCTGGCCCTGAAAATACTCGATCAGTTCTTCGGTGACCTGGATGGCCAGGGGTGGGAGTGTGGAGGATGCCGGTTGTTGCATGGCCTCTTCCTCATTGTCTACAAAATGAAGCTCGCTGAGATACTGATCAGTACCTGACAGCCGGAGCAAACCGACCGGGCTCTGGTAATATGTGGTAAAACTGGCAGGCATGGGACCCTGAAATTACCCGATCTTCCAACCATTCTCCACTTTTTTGTCGGGTTGTAATAAAACTACATCTTTTTTATCAGTGTATACACCCATGATCAGGCACTCGCTGAAAAAATTGGCGATCTGCTTGGGAGGGAAATTCACCACGGCCACCACCTGCTTGCCGATCAGACTTTCACGGTCGTACAGCGCCGTGATCTGCGCCGATGTTTTTTTGATGCCCAACTCCCCAAAATCAACGGTTATTTGATAGGCAGGCTTTTTCGCTTTGGGAAAATCTGTAACTTCCATAATTGTTCCGACACGGATATCGATCTTTTCGAAATCATCCCAGGTAATGCTCATCACTAAATTTTTATCAAATAAACGACAAATAATATGAAAAGAACAGCAACAGCCGTTTGGAACGGCTCCGGAAAAGAAGGAAGCGGACATCTGACCACGCAAAGCACTACCCTGAACAAGACCCAGTATTCATACAAATCAAGATTCGAAGAAGGTGTTGGCACCAACCCTGAAGAGCTGATCGCTGCTGCGCATGCAGGCTGCTTCACCATGAAGCTCAGCTTTGTACTGGGTGGCGCAGGTTTTACGCCCGAGTCTATCGAAACAACGTCTACCGTTACACTGGACAATGGTGTGATCACCACTTCTCAGCTGGTGGTGAAAGCTTCTGTGCCCGGTATCAGCCCTGAGAAATTCCAGGAAGCGGTGAAAGATGCAGAGCAGAACTGCCCCGTAAGCAAGGCGCTGAATGTGACCATCAGCACCGAAGCCACACTGGCATAAGCGTAGAAAGAAACTGAAGAGCCCTCTTCTTCAGGCATTTCCTGATTAAGTTTTTATGAAATGTTTGAAAGATGGGAAGATACAATACTGTTCTCCGGAACAAATGGCCATCAAAGATGGTTGCCATTTGTTCCGGAGTTTTTGTTTTGAGCGAAGTACCGCCTAAATAAGAAATGCCTCCCGGTATCATAAAATTAATCCCGCCCTTTTTTGCTAAATCGTTTTACCGCCGTATTTTCAGTACTTCTACTTTCACTAAATCAAAGGGACCTTAACATGAACAAGAAGCAATCTACTGATCAGGGCCGCCGGGATTTTCTCCGGAACACTTCATTGGCAGCAGCAGGTTTTTTTATTGTGCCCCGCCATGTGCTGGGACGTGGCTATATAGCGCCGAGCGATAAACTTCGCATAGCCGGTATCGGTGTAGGAGGAAAGGGCGCCAGTGATCTGTCCGAGTTTGTGAAAAGCCCCCATGCACAGATCGTAGCGCTCTGCGATGTGGACGACCGTGAGGCAGCCAAGAGCCGTAAGCGTTTTGATAAAGCGCCTTATTACCGCGACTTCCGCGAAATGCTGGACAAGGAGGGAAAGAATATCGATGCGGTATCTGTGTCCACACCAGACAATACCCATGCCGTGGCAGCCATCGCCGCTATGCAGCTCGGTAAGCATGTGTATGTTCAGAAACCACTCGCCCATGATATCTATGAAGCGCGCATGCTAACGGAAGCGGCCAAGCGCTATAAAGTGGTCACCCAAATGGGCAACCAGGGCGGATCAGGAGATGGCGTTCGTAAAATGAAAGAAATGGTGGATGCCGGTATGATCGGACAGGTGCATACGGTACATTGCTGGACTAACCGTCCCGTATGGCCGCAGGGACTTCCCACCCCGGCAGGGAATTTCGATATCCCCCAGGAGCTCGACTGGGACCTCTGGCTCGGCCCCGCAAAAAAGATCGATTACAATCCCGCATACCTTCCCTTCAACTGGCGCGGCTGGTGGGCCTTCGGTACAGGTGCTCTCGGTGATATGGCCTGCCATATCATGGACCCCGTGTACCGCATCCTGCCCATTCTCTATCCTTCCGATGTGGAATGCAGCGTAGCCACCATCTGGAAAGAAATGTGGAACGATACGATGAACCCGGACAGTTGCCCGCCATCCAGCATCATCCGTCTGAGCTATCCTACCAACGATGGCAAGCACGTGATCAAGGTGAACTGGTACGATGGTGGCTTACTGCCCGCCCGCCCCGACGAACTGCTGCCCGATGAAGCCATGGGCAACTGGGATGGCGGTGTGATCTTTGAAGGATCCAAAGGCAAGATCATGGCTGATTGTTATGGCGCTAACCCCAGGTTATTGCCCACCAAACTGATGCAGGAAAAGAAGATGCCCAAAGAAACCATCAAACGCGTACCCGAAGGGCATTATGTTCAATGGGTGAATGCCTGTATGGTTGGTCATGGCGCTGAAACCAGTTCTCCGTTCGAGTTTGCTGGTCCGTTTACGGAAAGTATCCTCATCGGCAACCTGGCCATCCGCAGCTTCATGATGAAGAACCCCAACCTGAAAGGATGGGGCGATAAATACCTGGGAAGAAAGAAATTGCTATGGGATGCGAAGAATATG
>JAGIAP010000122.1 GCA_017744805.1 Chitinophagaceae bacterium
GCCAGATGCGCAAAGGGATTTTGGAGTTCTGCATTCTCTCCATTATCAGGCGGGGCGAAGCGTACCCGAGTGATATCGTGGATGAAATGCGGGGCGCCAACCTGCAGATCCTTGAAGGTACATTGTACCCCTTGCTTACCCGTTTGAAAAATGCAGATATGCTCACCTACCGATGGGTAGAAAGCAATTCCGGCCCTCCGAGAAAATACTTTTCACTCACACCCAAAGGAGAAGAGTTTTATCTGGAACTGCAAGCTACCTGGAATGAATTGGCCAATGCTGTGAATACACTGGCCAGTAAGAAGGAATCACTTGCTTCTTCCGCAGGGAACAATCCGATAGAGCCCGATCCGAATACTTCCAACTAACACTTCAACCGTCAAATAGCTGAACAATGAAAAAGGTCATCAACATAAATTTCCAGGGCAGGGTGGTCCCCATAGAGGAAACAGCCTTCGATCTGCTGAAGCAATACATCGAAAGCCTGCGTATTTATTTTGCCCGGGAGGAAGGACGTGATGAGATCATTAATGATATCGAAAGCCGTATTGCCGAACTGTTCTCCGAAAGGCTGAAGAAAGGCGCCGTTTGCATTACCGATCAGGATGTGAATGAGGTCAGCGCCAGCATCGGCCGCCCCGAAGATTTTGAAGACGACGGTAGCGGCAGTACACAGGAAGCTGCCGGTGAAAACACCAAACAATCTCAGCAGCAACAACAATCCTACCAATCCGCGTCCTCAGCACAATATGCTACCGGCCGCGGCCGCCTCTATCGCAATACGGACGACAAGGTACTCGGTGGTGTATGTAGCGGTCTTGCCAGCTATCTTGGCATCGACCCTGTATTCCTTCGTATCCTGTTCGTTCTCTTGTGTGCTCCCTTGTTCTGGGTGTATATCATCCTCTGGATCGTAGTTCCGGGCAAATCGGTTCAAACCAATATCACCAAGCGTCTGTACAGAAGCAGTGATGATAAAGTGATTGCCGGGGTAGCGGGTGGCCTTGCCTCTTATTTCCATATCGATGCATGGATCCCAAGGCTGGTCTTCGGATTACCCGTACTGCTCGCGGTATTGTCTGGTCCTCTCGATTTCTTCTGGGACCACTGGAATTTCTGGGGGCCCAAGATCATCACCGGTTCTTTGGGCTGGACACTCTTCATCACTTACGTGATCCTCTGGATTGCAGTACCAGTGGCCGTTACAGCCTCCGAAAAACTGGAAATGAAAGGTGAGAAAGTAGATATCAACTCCATCGCAGATACAGTAAAGGAAGACCTCAAAGGCTTTCAACAAAAAGCCGAGAAATGGGGACAGGAAGTGAAGCAGTCTGCACAGGACCTTGGAGCCAAAGCACAACAATTCGGAAAAGAAGCAGGCGACCAATTCAAGAACTACTCAGGTAATGCTAACTCGAGGGTAAGAAGCTCGGGGTTCGGACATGCGATAGGCGTGCTCTTCAAAGTGTTCTTCATGGTGATCTTCGGATGTATCGCTGTAGGCCTGTTTGTGGCACTGGTATGGGTGCTCTTCGGGTTCAATATTTTCCCGATGAAAGCATTCCTCCTGGATGGGTTCAGACAGGAAACATTGGCCTGGCTGTCGGTGATCCTGCTCCTGGGAGTTCCTGTAGTGGCCATCCTCACCTGGTTGATCAGAAGTATCGTAGGCGCAAAAAAGAATAAATACCTCGCCATCGGATTCAGTACGCTCTGGACCATCGGCCTGATCTGCGCCATTTTGCTGGCCGCCGTACTGGGCAAGAACTTCAGGAACCGCGCAGGCGTGAACCAGGATGCAATGGATATCCCGGTTGTCAATGGCAGACTGGATGTAGATATCAAGCCAGACAGCCGCTATTATTCCAATGATTGGTTTGGGGTGGAAACAGATGCAGACTGGCCCTTTTACGCAGTGAACTCGGATACCATGCTGGTAAGTATGGTGCGTGTGGATGTGGTAAAAAGTAAAGATTCATTGTATCACGCAAGATTGGAGAAATATTCACGCGGACGTACAACCGAATATGCCAGAAGGCTGGCCAGAAAGATCAAATTCAATCTTTCAACCGAGAACAATACCCTTTACCTGCCCGAAGGTTTCGAGATCAGCCGGTTTGACAAATGGCGCGCACAACAAGTGTTGCTGATCATTGAAGTACCTGTAGGAAAAAGAGTATTCCTCAATCAGCATCTCGACAGGTATGAATCATTTGATCTTTCACCGAACAGACGCAGAAGATTTGGCCAGGACTTTGATCGCGACTGGTTCTGGACCGAGCTTGGAAAAGAATATGTGATGACAGAGAATGATGGTCCCCGTAAAGTGGAAGACATGGATCAGACCGAGCTTCGCAAAGGGAATTTCAAACTCAGGATCAAGGATGGCGACACGGAGATCAATGCCGAGATCAATACCAACGATTCTGACAAGCCAAAGAGCAATGATCCTAAGAACGACTACCGCTACGAAAGAAAAGCAGACAAAAAAGAACAGCCTGAAAAACCCGAACAGCCCGAAAAGAAGGAAAGATCAGAGCGCCGGGACAGTGTTAAAAAAGTGGTGAGCTAAATCTGAAAGCATCAACCAGCCTGCATTCCCCGCATATACCCTTGCAGGACGGTTGCTAAAAATAGGTTGAAGTTGGAACAACGGGGTCCGGTGCCAGTAGTGGCGGGGCCCCTTTTTTATGCCCCTCCCATTCACTTCTAAATCATTTCATATGTGGAAGAAAATAGTAAAATACACCGGCTGGAGCATCGCCATCATCATATCGCTGCTCGGAACCATTTATCTCATAGCCTGGAAAAGCCCTGCATATTACACGCTGGTGCAAAGCCCCAATGCAAAGGACAGCATCGTTCCCTTTCGTGATTACAGTGCCTATGCCAATCATACCCGCCCCTTCATTGTAGAGGGTGAGAATTATATCATCATGGGCGCCTCACATACCAGGGATCCCAGGCATCCTGATCTGCGGCTGATCCATCAAAAATGGGAACGACTGAATCCTACCGTTGCCCTGGTTGAAAGCAGGCTGGGCTTTCTCATCCCCTACCTCATGGATCCTGTGAAGAATCTTGGTGAAGGAGGATATGTAAAGAAGCTGGCGGACAAGGACGGCGTGCCTGTTTACACCTGGGATCTTCAAAAAGAAGCCCTGGCCAAGGCATTGGAGGGCTCCTTCACCCGGGAGCAGATCGCTTTGGCGCAAATACTCAATCCTTATTTCAGTGATCTCCGTTTCGGAAAACCTGCTTCGCCCGGAAATTTTATCCAACCTTTCCTGAGCAGGGCTGCGTACGTTGGACAAGAAGCCCGTTTCAGGACTGTGGCCGATGTGGACCTGACCTGGAAAAAGTATTTTCCCCAGGGGCCGGACTGGAGAGAAGTGTCTGATGAAAAAGAACTGCCAGGCTATCTGTCTGCAATGATGGCTGCATCCAATGATCTCCGGAATCGGCAACTGGTGGGCGTTGTAAAGGAATTGACAGCAAAGAACGAAAGGGTTTTCCTCCTTTGTGGATCCAGCCATGCCTTTTGTGTGGCGCCAGCTTTCAAATAGAAAACTTCATGATTTCTTTTTATTGGTTGCCTTAAAGGCAACCTTTAATTTTGCAGCTCTAAAAAAGCTATATGAAGAATACTCCTTTTACGAACAAGCACATAGCGCTGGGAGCTAAAATGGCTGAGTTCGCCGGTTACAACATGCCGATCTCTTATTCTGGTATCAATGATGAACACGCAACCGTGCGTAACAATGCCGGCGTTTTTGATGTAAGCCATATGGGCGAGTTCATTCTGAAAGGAGAAAATGCCCTGGACCTGATCCAAAGAGCCACTACCAACGATGCGTCCAAGCTCACTAACGGAAAAGCACAGTACAGCGCTCTCCCCAACGACAATGGTGGCCTGGTGGATGACCTGCTTGTGTATTGCATTGAAGAGAACAAAGTGTATATGCTGGTAGTGAACGCTTCCAATATTCAGAAGGATTGGGACCGCATCAGTAGCTTCAATACCAAAGGTGTTGAAATGCACAACGTGTCTGACAAAACCTGTCTGCTGGCCATTCAGGGGCCTAACGCCACTAAGATGCTGCAGCCGCTGACAGATATGGATATCCTCAATTTGAAATACTACACTTTCACCAAAGGAACATTTGCCGGTGTGGAGAATGTACTGGTAAGCGCAACTGGTTACACAGGCGCCGGTGGTGTGGAGATCTATTTCGAAGACAAAGGGAACGATGCTGAAAAGATTTGGGATGCCATCTTTGCGGCAGGTGGTCCTCAGGGAATGAAGCCGATCGGACTTGGCGCCCGCGATACCCTCCGCCTGGAAATGGGCTTCTGCCTCTACGGGAACGATATCGATGATACCACTTCCCCACTGGAAGCCGGCCTGGGCTGGATCACCAAGTTCACTAAAGACTTCCCTTCCAGGGCCATCTTCGAACAACAAAAAGCGAATGGGCTAGAGCGCAAGCTGGTAGGATTTGAAATGATCGACAGAGGTATTCCCCGCCATGACTACGAGATCGCTGACAAGGACGGAAACATTATCGGTAAAGTAACTTCAGGAACACAGTCGCCCAGCCTGGGTAAGGCCATTGGAATGGGTTATGTAAAAACCGAACTGTCCGCACTGGATACTATCATCTATATCAAGGTCAGGGATAAATTACTCCAGGCGAAAGTGGTAAAATTCCCATTTGCCTAAGCATTGGCTCATTTCTTGCTGGAATTAACACCCCGGACTCCGGCAGCAAACAATGACCTATGCCCATTATCCATTTAACTACTTTTATTGCGGCTCCGGCAGAACGTGTGTTCGACCTGAGCCGCAGTATTGATCTTCATAAAAAGTCCATGAGCCATACCGGCGAAGAAGCAGTGGCCGGTGTACGGGCCGGCCTGATCAATCTGCATGAGTCGGTGACCTGGAAGGCCCGCCATTTCAGGAAGACACGCTACATGAAAGTGGCCATCACCGCCATGGAGCGTCCCTTTTCCTTTACGGACGAACTGGAGAAAGGCGACCTGAAGTCCATGAAGCATGAGCATTTTTTCAAACAGATAGATAACGGTACGCTCATGATCGATATCTTTCGTTTTGAAGCACCTTACGGGTTCCTGGGCCTGATCGCCAACAAATTGTTTCTCAGGAAATATTTCGAGAAATTACTGGCTATGCGGAACGACCAGATCAGGCAGTATGCGGAGAGCGACAAATGGAAATTTGTTCTAATGGCACACAACGCGTAAAATTGCAGCAAATTTCCGTCCATCACTAAATCTCAGCCATCGGCATGTCGCAAGTAAAACCCTCATTGTATACTTCCCTTTCACCGGCCCTTTTGCATTTATACGATCTGAACAATACCGTGGTAGTGATCATCGATGTATTGCGAGCCACTTCCACCATCGCTACAGCTCTTTACAATGGCGCACGTTGTGTAATACCCGTAGACAGTGTGGCAAGATGTATCGAGCTTGGTAAGAATATCGATTCCATCACCGCCGGTGAGCGCGACGGACAAATAGCCGAAGGCCTTCAGTATGGCAACTCCCCCTTCGAATACCCTGAAGCTTTCATCAAAGGAAAAACCCTGGTGCTCACCACTACCAACGGTACCAAGTTGTTGCATATGGCGCTGGAAAGAGGTGCAGGTGAAGTGATCACCGGATCCTTCCCCAATCTTTCTTCCGTTTGTGATTACCTGGTAGCGTCCAAACAGAATGTGATACTCGGTTGTGCAGCATGGAAAGATAAAGTGAACCTGGAAGATACACTCTTTGCAGGAGCGGTGATCGATCGCGTTCAGGAGCATTTCTCCATCAACTGCGATTCATCCAAGCTGGCTGCTACCCTGTATGATGCAGCCAAAGATGATCTGTATGGTTTCATGCAGGCGAAGAATGCATCCCACTATCAGCGTCTCACCGGGTTTGGCCTGGAAAAAGATATCCGTTACTGTCTTACCCCCGATGGGGCCAATGTGCTTCCCTTTTACAGTGATGGAAAACTGACGATCCACTCCTGGTAAAGAATTCTGGCAGCTCATTTGTGTAAGAAATATACCCCCGATCCCTGACTGATTTTTACACCTGTAAAAACCCTTTCAGATGGAATCATTCTGGCATTACCAGTTTTGGGGAAACACTATCCTGGCTTATACCATAGCCGCAGGCAGCATCATCATTGCATGGCTGGTGATCCGGTTGCTCAGGGGAAAGGTATTGAAGAAGATACTCGAGTATACTTCCAAAACGGAAAGCAAGTACGATGATATCCTTTTCAGCACCATTCAGAAGTATATCCTGCCCTGGATCTATATTTTCGTCAATTACCAGATCCTGCAACAGTTGAACTGGGTGCCGAAATGGGTGCGGGTTCTTCACGTAGCCATGGCCGTTGTAACCACCTATTATTTTGTCAGTATCGTCAATCATGTGCTTACCCTATTGCTGACAGGCATCATGCGCCGGCGGAACGAGACGGAATACAGGATGAAGCAGATGCGTGGCGCTTTACTGGTGTTGAAGATCATCGTGTGGGCAGTGGCCATCGTGTTCCTGATCGATAATCTCGGTTACAATGTAACCACCATGATCGCCGGATTGGGCGTTGGCGGCATAGCGATTGCATTGGCTGCTCAAACCATCCTGGGGGATCTGTTCGGGTACTTCGTGATCTTTTTCGACAAACCCTTTGAGATCGGGGACTATGTTACCTGGGCGGATAAAGCGGGGAATATCGAGTACATCGGCATCAAAACCACGCGTATCCGTAGTTTGAACGGAGAGCAGTTGGTAGTGACCAATTCGGATCTTACCAAGCAGGCGCTTTCCAATTTCAAGAGCCTGCAGCAGAGGAGGGAGGTGCTCAGGATCGGGGTTACCTACGATACCACCATCGATGTGTTGCAGCATGTTCCCATCATGTTGAAAGAGATCGTAGAGAGCAAGCCGAAAACAAGGTTCGATCGGGCGCATATGGCTGCGCTGGCGGATTCCAGCATCAATTTCGAACTGGTATACCTTATCCATACAACAGATTTCACGGAGTATATGGATATCAGGCAAGCTGTGCTTTTCGACATCCTGACCAGGTTCAGGGAAACGAAGATCAATTTTGCCTATCCTACTCAAACCCTTTACTACAAAGCAACTGCGGCAGTATAGGATATTATGGGGTATGGATGGGATCCTGATACAATCATTGATCGCAGAACCGTGAATGCGGAAACCTGCAATGGGATTGTGGTTGCAAGAAAAGATGACAACTGGTCACCTGTTAAAGGATCGGTAAATGGTCGTTTACGGGTCTAACAGCTAAGAGTATACCTGTATCGTGGCAGATTGGTGTAATGCCCGGATTGTCAGGGCTTCAGAGGGTTTGTGGGCTTTGTCCAACGGCGAGAATTACCAGTGGGAAAAAGCGTTTGCAGGCATTCAAAAATTTTTGCTTTTTGCAAAATTGGCGTATTATTGTGCCGGAATAAGACTGATAAGTCGCCCCGATTTCTCTCAACTCGTCAGTTTTTCTGATTCCGTTCAATATAATAACTCATTTCAAATCGTTTTTTCAACACACAAAGATTGGTTTTCTGATCAAGTGTTAAACACTCAAGATTTTTATGTATGACATTCTGCAACTGAACGACATGCTCGTTCCTGAGCTGCTGGATATAGCAGAGCAGTTAAAAATCTCCAACGCTAAAAAGCTCGACAAGCAAGAACTGATCTACAAGATCCTCGACAAACAGGCCGTCCTGGCCAGCGCCAACAAGGGCAACAACGCAGAAGAAAAAGGTAAACGCAAACGTGTTATCAAAGCAACCACCGCCAACACAACAGAAGAAGCTGATGTGATGAGCACTGGTGAAGAAAAGAAAAAAGAAACTAAAGAAGCTGTCGCAAAAGGACCTGTAGCAAAGAAGAAAGCAGTGGAGAAGTCAGTGGAGAAAGCTGCAGCAGCAGCGGCTCCCGCTCCTGCGGCCAAGAAAGGCCGTGGCAAGAAAGATGCCCAGCCTGCTGAAGAACAGCCGATGGCTCTCGACATCGAATCGAATATACCCGCCGATATTGAAGAAGAAGATGATGATGTAGTGGAAATTGATCAACCCGGCGAAACGCCCCATGAAGTGGCCCCACATCATGGTCATAACGGGGATAACCAACAGAAGCCCTATAACAATCGTCGTGAAACAGCCTTCAACATTGAGTTTGACGGTGTGATCCTCGGCGAGGGCGTTCTCGAAATGATGCCCGACGGATATGGTTTCCTCCGCTCTTCCGATTACAACTATCTCTCTTCTCCCGATGATATTTACGTTTCTCCTTCACAGATCAAACTCTTCGGCCTCAAAACCGGCGATACTGTGTATGGTGCCGTTCGTCCTCCCAAAGAAGGGGAGAAATATTTCGCCCTGTTGAAAGTGGAAACCATCAACGGTAAACAACCTGAAGATGTTCGCGACCGTGTTCCTTTCGATTACCTCACGCCGCTCTTCCCATTCGAGAAGCTCAATCTCTTCACTACTCCCAATAGCTACAGCACACGTATCATGGACCTGTTCACTCCTATCGGAAAAGGACAGCGTGGTTTGATCGTGGCGCAGCCAAAGACAGGTAAAACTGTCCTGCTGAAAGAAGTAGCCAACGCCATTGCCATGAATCACCCCGAGTGTTACCTGATGGTGGTGCTGGTGGATGAGCGCCCTGAGGAAGTTACCGATATGGAACGCAGTGTGAAAGCGGAAGTGATCGCTTCTACTTTCGATGAGCCTGCTGAGAAACACGTAAAGGTTTCTACCATCGCACTGCAGAAAGCAAAAAGACTGGTTGAGTGCGGACATGATGTGATCATCCTTCTGGATTCCATCACCCGTCTGGCTCGCGCACACAATACTGTTGCTCCTGCTTCCGGTAAAGTACTCTCCGGTGGTGTGGAAGCTAACGCTATGCAGAAACCGAAACAGTTCTTCGGTGCTGCCCGTAAGATCGAGAATGGCGGATCACTCACCATCCTCGCTACTGCCCTCATCGACACCGGCTCTAAAATGGATGAGGTGATCTTCGAAGAGTTCAAAGGAACCGGTAATATGGAACTTCAGTTGGATCGCCGCCTGGCGAACCGCCGTATCTTCCCTGCAATTGATCTCGTGGCTTCTTCTACCCGTCGCGATGACCTGCTGCTGGAAAAAGATGTACTGCAAAGAATGAACCTGCTTCGCGTGTACCTCACCGATATGAACACGGAGGAGGCGATGCATGAGCTCCTCAGGAGAATGCGCGGAACCAGGGATAATCAGGAGTTCCTGGCAAGTATGAATGGATAATTGATCAATCGAATAAATATTTTTTTAAGCCGGTGGAACTTAGTTCAACCGGCTTTTTCTTTGGGGCCGTGTGAGGGGTCAGGTGATCAGGCTGCCGAAACGAACCACCGCAGTTGTGGGTTTATTGGGCTTTTGTGGGGAGAGATGAGGGAGTGGTAATTCTATTCAGCTTCTTCGCTTACGTTTCGAAGGCCTGATCACCTGACCCCTCCACGGCCGGGCCCACTAAAGGTGCCTCAACTATAGCCGATGAACAAATCGGGTTGATTAATCAATGATACCCAGGCATGCAACCAATAACTTCTGGAACTCCGGGATTCCCCGCGCATAGAGGAACTCATGCATTGGAAAGAAAGAATGGGGGTAAAAGTGCATCACTCCGGGTAAAGGGTGGCTTTCCTGTTCGTATTTATTTGCTGAGAAAGAAAATTGAAAGAGGTGAAATGTGTTGCAGGCATAAGCTACGCTTCAATAAGTATTGCATTCCTAAAGCCACCACCGGCGTGGTGGGAAATGATCCTCGCATCCCGAAGGAAATTTTTTGCCTTATCAGGGTGATGATATCAGAGGGATAGCCCATGCTGGCCTCGCAAATACAAGCGAAGAAGCCCGGCTTTGCACCAACGCCCCATCCAACCCACCACCGCCCATCAGAACCACCAAAGCGCCGGTGTATTTCGTCAGCCAGCATGGGCTATCCCTTTGATAAGCACGAATAATAAGAAAACTATTTAAAGAGGATCACTTCAACACCACGCCCTTCAACCTCTCCTTCCTCCATTGACCGGCCAATTTCGCTGCTGCGCTCTGATCATCCAGTTCATACAGATCGTACATATTATCCTGGAGATCGATCTTCCACACGGTCACTTTCTTTCCTCCATTTTCTTCATTCTCTTGTGTGCCTATGATCACGAGCTCGTTGTTATTGGTCCAGAAGGCGTCTTCCACGGAGCCTCCTGGGCCCATGAAGAGCAGGCGTTTACTTTTACCTGATTTGGGATCTACAAGACTTACTTCCGTATCGGGGTCTCCGGCTGTACCAATGAGTTTGCCATTGCGGTCTTTACGGATATCGATATTGTAACTATCGAGATCGATGAAGCGGGAGCTATCTGGCGAGTATTTGAGGAATGGGCCGTATGAGGCGTAATAATTTTTGGCTGGTTTGAAATTGCTGGTGAGCAGTGAGTCTTGCTCGTAGCTGCTTTTGTATTTGAATTTGCTCCAGTCGAAGTTGGGGATCTTTGATTTGGCGTAGTCGGTGAATCCGGCGGTCTGGAATCGCTGGATGGTCTCTTCGGTGAGCGTAGAGTCCGGGCCGTTCACAACAACGCTGTCTGATTCAGGTTCCGCTTCGGTATTGGCTTTCTTATCAGCATTATCGTTGCAGGCGGAGACAGCGATGATCAGGGTGGCCAGGAAGGCGCTGTAAATAGTGTATTTCATCATGAGAACGTTGTTGATTAAGGTACACAAATATTGGGCAACCACTTGTTAAGCGGTAGGCTGGAAGGGCTTATTTAACGGGGTTTTAATAGGGCATGAGGATCATGCGAATGCGAGCTCGGCAAGCGCGGGCAAAGATGTGTCCTGGTAGATTGGGCGGATCAGGATCCGGGTACCAGGGCATCGATCTTCTGGGCCAGCTTACGGTCTTTTTCCGTTACGATATCGCCTGCATCGTGGGTGGAGAGCCAGATCTCCACTTTGTTGTAAACATTGGTCCAGAGTGGATGGTGGTCCATCTTTTCCGCTTCGATGGCTACGCGGGTCATGAAGGCGAATGTTTCAGAGAAATTGCGGAACTCGAATTTGCGATAGAGTTGATTATTCTTTTCCTGCCACATAATGATTCGTTTTTTAAGACTAAAAGATCAGGTGACCCTTATTCTTGATTTTTTCATTGGTCAGCTCCGTTACCAGTTGTACGGGGCCGATGGAGCGGATGCTGCTCACCAGTTGTTGCATAAAATCTTCTGCCACGGTATCTCCTTTGAGTAGCCAGAGGAAATCGAGGTGTTTGAATTCAGGCAGGAGATATTCGCCATCGTATTGGTTATGGTAGAGATAATGCACCAGGGAGGTGGTGGGCTCGCGGTATTCGAAGATGGAGAAGTAATAATTCCTTTGCTTTTTGAAGAGTTGTATCTCGATATCGTTATTGATCCTGAAATCATAGCGCAGGAGTTGGTTGAGCTGCCAGCAGAACTGGTAGTTCTTGACAGATGCTACAATGCCCAGCAGGCGGGTATTGTCGAAGAAATCATCTGCGAGGTCGTCGAAGTCTAGTTTGAGTTTCATGGATGGTCGGTAATGGTCTGGGTACTTTACTGGAAGGTGACATTGGCTTCCAGGGTATCATTTCCACGTTTGTATTTGACTTTAGTGGTATCGCCTTTCTTGAACTTGGAGAGTGCCTGCATATAGCCTTCCATGGAGGTGATGGCAAATTCTCCCAGTTGGGTGATCACATCGCCTGCTTTGATACCGGCTTTCTGGGCTGGCCTGTTATCGCTGACTCCGTCTGCGCGAACGCCTGCGCCGGTGAAAGTGTAATCCGGCATGATGCCCAGGGATACACTGAATCGGGCCGAGCTGGAAGTTTGTGCTTCACGGGTTTTGGTGAATTCCAGTTTCCCTTTTGTATTGGCGGCAGTGATCACATTCTCGATGCATTTGATCACCAGCAGTTCTCCGTTATAGTTGATCTTGTTGAAATCGTCCGAGGGTTTATGGTAATCTGAATGAAGTCCTGTAAAGAAGAATAGCACGGGTACATCTGCCCGGTAGAAAGAAGTATGATCGCTGGGACCTGTGCCGCTGGAGTCGAATTTGAAGGTCAGCGGATTTGACCTGGGGCTCATATTACCGAAGAGCTCGCCCCAGGCGGGTGAGGTGCCGTAGCCGCCAACGGTGAGGGTTTTGCTGCTATCGTTCAATCTTCCTACCATATCCATATTGATCATATAGTTCACGGTCTTCAGATCGATGGTAGGGTTTTGCGTGAAATATTTCGATCCGTTAAGACCGAGCTCTTCTGCAGAGAATGCGATGAAGAGATAGTTATTGTTCTTGTTCTTGGAGGCATTGATGGAGCGGGCGAGCTCGATGAGGGCGGCCGTTCCGCTGGCATTGTCGTCTGCGCCGTTATGGACCTGGTTCTTCACGTTTGGCACCATGCTGTTACCGTCTTCTCCAAATCCGAGATGATCATAGTGGGCGCCGAGAATGATCGTTTGCGGGGCGCCGTTATCGATATAGCCGATCACATTCTGTCCGGTCCTTGTTTTTTCACCGATATCAACGCGGATCTTCACATCGTAAGTGCCGGATTCATCATGCAGATAGCTTTTTACAGCTTTGGGCGTAAGATAGACTACCGGGATGGCAGCCAGTGCTCCACGATCCTTTCCATTGAATTTCAGGTTATCCTTTATGGTGGAGGTATTGAAGAGCACCATGGCGGTAGCGCCTTTGGCGGCTGATTTGCTCACTTTTTCCCTGATGGCAGATTCCAGGTCGAAATGCGGATTGTCCTTATTGTCTTCCAGGAGGTTTTTGAGATCCAGGAACCAGGGCACGCCTTTTTCGGCGAGGGCCGTACTGACGGCGGCTTCCACATGTGCATTGGGGCTGAAGGCGAGCGGGAAATAATCCGTGTTCAGTGAAAGGTCGTTACCATCGATGATAAAGAGGGTAGCGCTGTTCACCTGGCGGCCTTCATTGATCTCGAAGGGCTGGAACCAGCTATTGGAGGGGCCTTTGGGCTTGAGGCCAATGGATTCGAATTGCTTACTGATATACTCTCCGGCGAGCTTTTCTCCATTGCTGCCGGCGCGGCGGCCTTCCAGTTTATCGTCTGCCAGGTAAGCGATATGCGCCTGGAGATTGGCCATAGTGGCCTTATCAGCCTTTTTGAGGCGTTGTGCCCAGGAGCCCGACGAAATAATTAGAAAAATGGAAGCAATACTCAATACGCGGATAAGCATACAGTAGGATTTTTCTTTAATAGTAGGAATTGCTGCAAAGGTACTTGTCAAACTGTATACCAATCATAAGGTTGTAATAAATTCCCAGATTAGTGAACTAATGGTTAAATTGAGGATTTGCCGGAATGACGGCCGGGGCCGCCGGAACACAACTGGCTGATTGTAAGGGACGCACATTGGATTTACATTAAGATTTGCTAATTGCCTTTATTAGCTCGTGTTTTTTCCTTTACTTTTGCAGATTGGCCTTTTCAAAGAGGGGCTGAGGAACTATAATCTTAAAGAACAGCATGGCACTACCGCATCTCATTAAGTACGTGTATACCAATGGAACTGATGAAGTGATCCGTAGAGGCAAAAAGATCCACGCCATTGGTTATGTAGAGTTGGTTGATTACGATGAGCTCCTGGACTCTGTGGTCTTTCGCGTTAAAGACGATAGCTACAGCACCTATTATAAGGTGAACATTCAAAAGTTCAAAGATCCCCGAAACCTCTCTGTTCGTTGTGCATGTCCCTACAATCTGGGTGATATATGCCGGCATGAAGCTGCAGCGCTCATCCAGTTGCAGGAAATGCTGGACAAGAACATGCTCAAAACAGAAGAAGTTGAGTATGATCAGCGCCACACCGTAGTGAAGATGAAATTCATCGACCTCAAAACACTACGCCTCCTCTGCTCCCCCGAAGCCTATTCAGAAGCAGAAATATATCTCCGCACCCAGCGCGCCGAAATAGAATACGCCAAAGATGAAGTGGTGAAAGCCACCGTAACCATCGAAGGAAAACCGTACAAGGTGGTGCTTCGCAAAAATGAAGAGCGCAACTTCGATACTAGCTGCGAGTATGAAGACAGGCAGCATCCGCTCTGTTTACCCAAAGTGATCGTATTCCTGCAATTGCTCAACGTTTACGGGCCTTACTATTTCGACACCATCCGCAACTGGGATAAAGAAAAGAATAAACTGCTGGAGGCTTATGGTTACCAGCTTTCCGATAATCTCGAAGGCAAGTTCGAGTTCACCTACAAGGATGGAAAACCCTTCCTCCGTGTACTGGATCCCACTATCAAACGTGTATCCCCACAGGATTCTGCCAAACTCCGCAAACCCGTAATGGCAGAGGCCGAAGCAGTAACTGCAGAAACCACCGCCAACGGCGCTACTGATGATGAGGCAATGGCCAAAGCCGCTCCTGCCAGTTCCATGCAAAGACTGGGAGTGGTTTTCAACTTCAACGCAGAAAGCTTTCCGGGTTTCACCATCGATGCCATCAGCGGCGAAGCCAATGATGCATATACTGAATTCACCGGAAAGGTTGAAAAGCTGGACCTGAGTAAGTTCGTGAATATTGAATCTTTCAATGAACAGGATAAACAGCTATTTGCTCCCATCCGCAAAATGCAAGAGAGCGAGATCACCAAGTATCTCAACCGTAACTCTCCTTTCAGCGGCATTTGGGAAAATATCATTCATCATGAGAAGGATGAACTGCCTGAAGAGACC
>JAGIAP010000123.1:0-2904 GCA_017744805.1 Chitinophagaceae bacterium
GGAAGTGCGTGTCAATAAGCGGGGGGGCGTCAATTCAATCTCCATTCGTAAAACCGATGGAACCATTGAAAAATATGACCTGAACAAACCTGAAGAAAAGGAAGCGTTCGAAAAGAAATATGGCAAGCTGACGCCACCACCACCGCCGCCGCCGCCAACGCCTCCTTCAAAGAACTGGAAAGCACCATCTGCCCCTGCTCCTGTAAAAGGAAAAGCGCCGATGCCTCCGCCACCACCACCTCCCGCTCCTGAGATCATCGAGGATTCGGCAGTAGTAGTGAGCGCAGTAGGCATTCCTACTCAAGAAGTAGTAGTTACAGGAGTATCTGCAAAAAACAGGGCCGTTCCGGTGGAACGTGTGAAAGTGATGGGGACAGCTACCAGGGAAAAAACAATAACGATGGTGGGTACCACTACAAATTCCAAAGTGGTGGAAAGGCCCAAACGCCTCACCCTAAATGTGGGAGATAAAGAGCCACTCGTTATGCTGGATGGGAAAGCAATACCATATGCCGAGGTCAGTAATATACCCCCGAACAACATCTCACATATCAATGTTCTGAAAGATGCTGCTGCAGTGTCTGTTTATGGAGAGAAGGCCAAAGATGGGGTGATCCTGATCACTACAAAGGGATCGGTGGAGATCAGCAAGAAACAGGATGATAATTTTGCTGACAATATCTGCAACCTCGATGCCCTGATCTTTATCGATGGAAAGAAGGTGCCTTGCCAGGAAGCCAGGTCTTTTTTGAAGGCGAATAAAGAAAAAGTTGCTTCCGTGGAGGTGTACAAAGGGGCCGATAAGGTAAAGAAGGCAACCGGTGAAGACGCTCCCAACGCCATTATCATAAAAACGAAGCAGATCACAGATTAAACCAGAAAAGACGCGGGAGGATTTGCCTCCCGCTCTTCTTTGCGGGAAATGGTTTTTGGTGTAGTTTTGCCATCTTTCAGAGACGCATCATTCAAAACTTACATTAGAATTATGGCAAGTACATCAGATATCAGCCGCGGTATGATCCTTAAACTGGATGGCAGCCTGTACACCGTGGTGGAGTTCGGCGAGAACAAAACCGCCCGTGCAGCCGCTAAGGTTTGGGCTAAACTTAAAGGTGTTGACAATAGCCGCAGCATCGAAAAGACCTGGAACTCAGGTGATACCATCCACCCCGTTCGTGTGGAAAGGAAAGAGTACCAGTATCTCTATAAAGATGATACCGGTTACAACTTCATGGATAATGAAACTTTCGAGCAGATCGCTGTTGCTGAGAACCTGGTAGACGCTCCCCAATTCCTGAAGGAATCACAGGAAGTGTCCATTCTCTTCAATACGGAAACGGAGCAGCCCATGAGCGTGGAATTGCCAGACAAGATCGTTCTGAAAGTAACTTACTCAGAGCCAGGCGTTAAAGGCGATACGGCTACCCGTACCCTGAAACCAGCCACTGTTGAGACCGGCGCTACTGTGAACGTTCCTCTCTTCGTGAATGAAGGAGAGCTGATCAGGGTGAATACCAAAACAGGTGAGTACGTTGAACGCGTAAAGGAATAATATCTAAATACCACATTTACAGAGGCCGCCTCGCTTTCAGAGGTGGCTTTTTGTTTCCGCAGGCATGCCGCTATTTTATGTGGATTTGGGTATTTTTAGTCCACAATCCTTATCTTAGCCGCCTGTTTTTCCGAAATAACCGTCAAAAAAAATTATTTTCAGATGGATTTTAAACAAATTCAGGAGTTGATCAAGATGATCAACAAATCCAACATCGGCGAAGTGAGCATCGAGGAGAAAGGATTCAAGCTGACCATCAAGCAGAAAGAAGAACCAGCCCAGAACGTCATTGCTGCCCCCATGCATGCCCCAATGCCAGCCTATGCGCCGGCAACAGCAGCCATCCCTCAGCCGGCTGCCGCAACCACCTCAGCAGCACCCGCAACCAAAGCTGCAGAACCCGCCGCAGACAACCTCATTACTATCAAGAGCCCGATGATCGGAACTTTCTACCGCAGCCCGGCCCCCGGCAAACCTGTGTTTGTAGAAGTAGGCTCTGAAGTTGCCCCCGGTAAAGTTGTGTGCATTATCGAGGCAATGAAACTCTTCAATGAAATTGAAAGCGAAGTATCTGGCAAAATTGTGAAGATCCTGGTAGAGGATGCTTCTCCTGTGGAGTACGATCAGCCGCTGTTCCTCGTAGAACCTGCCTGATAAAGTCTTTCGCTTGTCAAATTTTCAAAAAGAATCCATGTTCAAAAAGATATTAATCGCTAATCGTGGAGAGATAGCCCTGCGGGTGATCCGTACCTGCCGCGAAATGGGTATCAAAACCGTAGCAGTTTACTCAACAGCAGATAAAGACAGTCTGCACGTAAAATTCGCAGACGAAGCCGTTTGTATCGGCCGCCCCGCCGGTGCCGACAGCTACCTGAACATCGCACATATCATGGCCGCAGCCGAGATCACCAATGCCGATGGCATCCACCCGGGATATGGATTCCTGGCTGAGAATGCCCGCTTTGCAGAGATCTGTGGTGAGCACAATATCAAATTCATCGGCCCCACTCCTGATCAGATCCGCTCCATGGGCGATAAGATCACTGCCAAAGAAACCATGATCCGCGCAGGCGTACCCGTGGTTCCCGGCGGAGAAGGTCTGCTCGAAAGCCTCGAAGAAGCCAAAGCAATGGCTAAAGATATCGGATACCCCATCATCCTCAAAGCTACTGCCGGTGGCGGTGGTAAAGGTATGAGGGTGGTATTCAAAGAAGAAGACCTGGAGCATAACTACAACACTGCCAAAGTGGAAGCAGGTGCTGCATTCAAGAATGATGGTATCTACATGGAGAAATTCGTGGAAGAGCCCCGTCACATCGAGATCCAGATCGCGGGCGACCGCTATGGAAAGG
>JAGIAP010000123.1:2914-14825 GCA_017744805.1 Chitinophagaceae bacterium
GGTTTGTCACCTTTCTGAGCGCGACTGCTCCATTCAACGCCGTCACCAGAAACTGGTGGAAGAATCTCCTTCTCCTTTCATGACTGAAGAACTGCGCCAGCGCATGGGCGATGCTGCTATCAAGGCTGCTTCCGCCATCGGTTATGAGAGCGTAGGAACTATCGAGTTCCTGGTTGACAAGCATCGCAATTTCTACTTCATGGAAATGAATACCCGTATCCAGGTAGAGCATTGCGTTACTGAAGAAGTGACCAATTTCGATCTTATCAAGGAACAGATCAAGATCGCGATGGGCGAGCCTATCAGCGGTAAGAACTACGAGCCCCAGATGCATGCCATCGAGTGCCGTATCAACGCTGAAGATCCCTATAACGATTTCCGCCCAAGCCCCGGTCGCATCACTACGCTGCACCAGCCCGGCGGTCACGGTATCCGCATCGATTCGCATGTGTATGCCGGTTATGTGATCCCTCCTTATTACGACTCCATGATCGCCAAGATCATTGCAGTGGCACGTACACGTGAGGAAGCCATCAACACCATGAGCCGCGCCCTCAGCGAGTATGTGATCGAAGGAGTGAAAACTACCATTCCTTTCCATCAGCAACTGATGAGGAACGAAGATTTCCGCGCAGGGAACTTCAACACCAAATTCCTCGAAGGTTTCAAGATGGTGTAAGAAGATACAAATCTCTTTACATAGAAAGTGCAGCCCGGTAAAGGCTGCACTTTTTTTATTGCGCTGCTGCCTGTGTTCTATCTCATCCAAAAGGCAGGCGGCTCGATGCCCAATGCACGCAGGTACACATATCCCTGACCTCTGTGATGCACTTCGTTATCGATGAAATACAATAGCGTTGAATATAACGGTCCTTCATAGGCGCCGAAGGCCAGGTCATTGTCCTGGAACCGATATGGAGGGATCTTGTTCCAGATCTCTTCGATGGTTTCCGTTGTTTGATCCCAGGCCTTCAGTAAATCATCTTTTGTTTTGTAAGAATGATCCGTCCATTCAAGGTTCTCCCAGATCCCTGTGGCAAGGCCTTTCACGCCGGGGCCGGACATCTTGATCATTTCTTCGGCCATCCAGGCAAACGGGCGCATGCCTCCGATGGAGAATTCAAACAATTCTTTTTCGGGGAATGCTGCAATAACGCGGCGGGTGAGGCGGCGATGTCCCTGCCATTGATCCAGCATTTGACGGGAAGTGATTACCTGGGCGGTGGCTGTCTTTACCATATGATTTGTTTTAAGCGTTTACTGATTTGTTGATACAAAGAAAAGAAGGGGTAGTGACAGCCTTATGTCAGGAGCATTGGCGAAAAATAAAAAAAAGCGCCGCAGGGCGCTTTTATGGGCTGGTCCACATCAAGTGGTTATTGTTCAGTTTTCTCGGCTTTCTTTTCAGTCTGCTGTTTGCCTTTATGGCCTTTATCGCCTTTTGAGTGTTTCTTTCCGCCTTCTTTCATTTGTTCTTTCCGTTTGGCTTCCCATTCTTTCATCTTCGCTTTTTGTTGGTCGTTGAGGATGGCGTCCCTCTTGTCCTTGCTTTCTTTCATGATAGCGGCTGCCTTTTGTTTGCGATCATTGTCGCTCAGGCTTTTGTCATCCCGGAGGGCCTGCATTTTGGACTTGGTATCCGCCTTGATCTCTTTCATTTTCTGGCTCTGCTCTTTGGTGAGATTGAGCTCATCTTTCATTTTGGTCCTTGCCTCAGACTTATAATGAGAACGGATAGTGTCTCTTTTTTCCTGGGCAACTGCAGCGTATTGAATGCTAATCACTGCAAGGGCCAATACCATGATTCTTTTCATGTATACTCTTTTTAATGAGAAATAAAATTTTGTTCTGCTACCACGGGGGCGCAGGGGATTAGAGGGGCCTGAGGGCCGGAAGTTTAAACGGGGATCAGAATTCCTTTGCCAGTTGATCTACTTTATGTTCAACGCCATAGAATCCAGCCAGTTTGCGGATCACGCCTTCTACCAGGGCATCGGGGCAACTGGCGCCACTGGTGATAAGAATGCGTGCCGGGGAGGGCACAGGGAGATAGTCCACGGCAAACTGTTCGTCTTTCTGGTGGTAATTATAATGAAGGATATTCTTTTCGTTGATCAGTTTCTCCTCGGAATTGATGAAGTAGGTGGGTAGTTTCAATTCACAAAGTTCTACCAGGTGGGTGCTGTTACTGGAGTTGTATCCACCTACCACGATGGCGATATCTGCGGGCGTTTCCAGCATATGGGTAACGGCAGTCTGGTTGTCGTTGGTGGCGTAACAAAGCGTGTCGCGCGTATCGGCAAAACGTTCGCCGATACTTTTCTCATCGAGGTTATAATGCTTGCTGATGGTCTGTTTGAGGAAATCGGCAATGGCCTGGGTATCGGTAGCCAACTGTGTGGTCTGGTTCACTACGCCGATGCGTTGCAGGTGTTTGGTAACATCGAAGCCTTCAGAAAAGCGACCTGCAAACACGGTATAGAACTCATCGGGATCGGCATCGCCGGTAATGAAGGCAGCCAGCTTCTCTGCTTCTTTCATATCGTTCACTACAACAGCAGGCGCATTATAGGCAGCATGCGAGAAAGTGGCGCGTGTTTCCTCATGTTTGGGCTTGCCATGGATCACGATGCTGTATCCTTTCTTCGCGATCTGTTCGCTCCTGTTCCAAACCTTCTCCACAAAAGGACAGGTGGTATTGTACTTTTCAGTGGGTATGCCCAGTTGATTGAGCTTTTCCTCGATGGCCAGCGTGGTACCGAAAGCGGGAATGATCACTACATCATCGGCAGTGAGGCTCTCGAAAGGAATGATCTGTTTGCCGTATGTGTCCTGGAGGAATTCAACGCCCTTCCCGATGAGGTCTGCATTCACCTGGGGGTTATGGATCATTTCACTGAGGAGGAAGATGCGCTTGCCGGGATTTTCCTCGATGGTGCGGAAAGAGATCTCGATGGCATTTTCCACGCCGTAGCAAAAACCGAAATGTCTTGCCAGGTAGATCTGTAAAGGGCCAAGATCGAGCAGGGTAGGAGTGAAGTCTTTCTTCATCTTATCCTGCTGTTTGCGCTTGTTCTTTACAGCACTGATGAGCGGACTGCGGTAAATGATCGGGACGTTGAAGGTTTTCATCCCGGCAAAGGTAGTAAATAAGAGTCTTTTACGCTTATGGCCCAACGCATATTAACGCTGCGGTCATAAGCGTATAATTATGAATTATATTCGCAATATGGCAAGAAAATTCCCTGCAGTTCCCTGGATGCTATCCGGTACCCTCTATGAAGTGAATGTCCGGCAATACACGCCCGAAGGCAGTTTCAAGGCCTTTGCCCGGCATCTTCCGCGCCTGGCCGATATGGGCGTGCGGATCCTCTGGTTCATGCCCATTACGCCCATCAGTGTGGCCGGCAGAAAGGGAACCCTGGGCAGTTATTATGCCTGCTCCGATTACCGGGCCATCAATCCCGAATTCGGTACCCTCGATGATTTCCGCGAGCTCGTTCAACAGGCCCATGAGCTTGGCATGAAAGTGATCATCGACTGGGTGGCCAACCATACTGGTCTGGATCATGTCTGGACCCAAACTCATCCGCATTTCTATAAAAAGAATGCAGCCGGTGAGTTCTATGATACCCACGGATGGGATGATGTGATCGATCTCAACTACTACGATCAACCCATGCGCCAAATGATGATCGAAGCCATGCAGTTCTGGATCCACAACTGTGATATCGACGGTTTCCGCTGCGATATGGCCCACCTGGTGCCCCGCGACTTCTGGCAGCAGGCCCGCACCGCCCTCGATCCCATCAAACCCCTTTTCTGGCTCGGCGAAACCGAAGACCTCAACTACCTGGATGTATTCGATAGCTGCTATGCCTGGCGCTGGATGCATGCCACCGAAAAATATTTCCGCGGCGAGTCCGACCTTAGAAGCCTGGTGCAATTGCTCGGCTCCTACGAAAAGGACTTTAGCAATGGCACCCTCCCGCTTTTCTTCACTGCCAACCACGACGAGAACAGTTGGAACGGTACCGAATTTGAAAAATATGGCAATGCCGCCAAGCTGCTTGCAGTCTTCACCTTCACCTGGCACGGTCTTCCCCTCATCTACAGCGGACAGGAACTGCCCAGTCATAAGCGACTCAAATTCTTCGACAAGGACCTCATCGAATGGACCGATCCTATCGGGCTTCATGGTTTCTATCAATCGCTTTGTCGTCTCCATTCCACGCATCCGGCCATCATCGCCGGTGCCAGGCCGCAATGGCTGGCCACCGACCGCAATGATGCCATTCTCGCATTCTCCAGGTCGCATCAAAACCAGGAGCTCATCGTGATCCTGAACTGCACCTCATCACCGCAGAGTGTTCATATCACTTCTTCCCAGCTCACCGGATCATTCACCGATGTAATGACGAATAATACTCTGGAACTTTATTCTTCACCCTTCGATTTACCACCCTTCGGGTTTGTGATACTTAGCGGCTCCTTAGGAATATGAACGCAGGTTGAGGAAACAAACCGGCGCTTTTGGAGGGCTATTGGGCTTTTGTAGGGAAAGATGAGGGGGTGGGAATTCTATTGATCTTCTTCGCTTATGTTTCCTAGACCTGCTTTTCATATTCCTGCGAAGCATGGTTCCCTAAAGTTCAGCAGTCGAATGATGGATGGATTGATGTTGCTCTTGCTGCTGGCGATGAATTGAATAGGAGAAGATATGCCGGCGTTGATATTGTTCTATATGCGGAGACATTCAATAATTGGGTATAGGTGTTACCTTTTCTCATGAATGATGTATCCGTACCCCATCCCTCCCTCCCAGGTGCTGGATGAAGCCAGCAGAGTATATTGGGGTGAAGGAATTCCTTGTATTCAGATGGATCTTACCGCTCAGTTTTTCTACTAAGAAATGGGGTTGTGTGATCTATTCTCCAGCCCATTCACGGTGCTTATGTTGAGGGGGTAGGCGATGGTCGGCCTTCGAAACGTAAGCGAAGAAGATCAATAGAATTCCCACCCCCTCATCTTTCCCTACAATAGCCCAACATATATCCTTAAGCGCTGGTTCGTTTCACAGCCGCCATCGCCTACCTCCGAAACAACAAAACAAAAAAAAGTCCCTGGCTTTAAGATAAGCCAGGGACTCCAATCTATTATTCTAAGATCTTAGTTATTATTCAGATTGATCACAATAGGATATATCCCTTCATACCCCGGATACATTCCTTCCAGTTTCACGGTGCCTGAAGCATCATCCAGCACCTTCCTCAAATCCTCCACATTTTTGATCTCTTTGTTGTTGGCTTTGAGGATCACATATCCTTCCTGGATCCGCACTTTGCTCAATACGCCACGTGCGTTGATGGATTTGATCATCACACCGCCATTGATGCCATATTCTTTTGCATCTTCTTTGCTGAGTGTTTGCAGTTCAGCGCCGAGTTTATCCAGGCTGGACGTTTTCACCATATCAGTGGTGCCAGACTGGTTGCGAAGGGTAGCCGTGGTTGTGTATTCTTTTCCATCTCTTCTGTAGGTGATGGTCACTTTATCGCCGGGGCGATAGGTAGCGATCTGACCAACCATATCAGCACCTGATACAACGGGAACACCATTGATCTTGGTGATGAAGTCGCCTGTTTTGACGCCGGCTGCTTCGGCAGCGCCTCCTTTCGGAACACTAAGGACGTAGATACCTTCACCATCTTTCACGCCAGCTTTGGCTTTTTGTTCATCGGAAGCGCCATCGGGAGCGTATTCGATACCGAGGAAAGCACGTTGAACGGTTCCGTGTTTCATGAGATCGGAAACGATCTTCTTAACGATGTTCACGGGGATGGTGAAAGAGTAACCAGCATAGGCGCCGGTGGGAGAGGCAATGGCTGAGTTGATGCCGATGAGCTTACCATCGGTGGTGATCAGCGGCCCACCAGAGTTACCGGGGTTGACGGCAGCATCAGTCTGGATGAATGATTCTACAGGGCTATTGCTCTGGCGACTATTGATATCCAGCGTTCTGCCTTTCGCGCTCACGATACCAGCGGTAACAGTGGTCTCTAACGTGAGGGGATAACCTACGGCCAGTACCCATTGACCTACTTTCACATCGTCGGAGTTACCGTATATAAGGAAGGGCAGGTTCTTGGCGTCGATCTTGATAACGGCCAGGTCACTGCTGGGATCAGCGGCAACCAGTTTTGCCTTGAATGCTTTTTTGTTATTCAATGTAACATTGATCTCATCGGCTCCGTCAACAACGTGGTTATTGGTAACGATGTATCCATCTTCACTGATGATGGCACCTGAACCGGAAGCCATCTGGGGAATGGAACGCATGCGACCGCCACCGCCGAAGAAGTCATCGAGGTCCATATCGAAGAGGTCTCCGAATGGGCTACGGGGCAGGTTATTGCTCACCTGGCGGGTAGCTTTTGTTTTGATGTGAACGGTTGCGGGGATCGCTGCGCCGGCTGCTGCGGTGAAATCCACAGAGGCGGCATCACCGAGGCCATTGAACCCGGCATAGTTAGCGGGAACCTTGCCGGTATCGTTGTTGTTCTGATTGTTCTGGTAAACATAAGTGCCACCCTTTGAGAAGTGGTTATAAGCCCAGAGAGTGCCAACGGTAGTGGCAGCACTGAGTAATACAACCGCTACAATTTGTTTGAACTTCATATTGCGACAATTTTTGGAATTATTCTGATTAAATGTAATAAACCCGTTTCAAATTATATGCCTAAGCACAAACAAATTAACGTCGAAAAATGGCGACTGTTAATCCGTGAAACACGTTTAACAATTAATTTACTAAAGTCTTCGTACTTCGTCAACAAATGTAAAACAAAGCCGGCATTGGCCGAAAAAATGCTGCTCGTTTGTCACAAGGACAAGAGATTTTGTCACAGAGCCAGCAAAAATTGCAGCGTATCAACGCCATCGGCATAATCAGTCAGGGAAGGCTGCTGCGCTTCTCCGAACGGAAGATGTCCCTTGCCTGCAATGGCCTGGATATCCCCGTTGTTACTGAGTTGTTGTTCCACGGACGCGATATCGGAATAGAACTCATAATTCAACTGGCTGATGGGCGAGAACACAGATGGGTTTTCATGCAGTATGATGCTATCGTTGGTCATATAATACTGCTTGTTGATGATGAGCACGGCCAGTTGATAATCGTAATTGTTCTTGTATTTGTTATGGTCTGCGAAATGATTGTATTTCCTGAATGCATCCAGGAGAGGAAGGAACTCATAATCCTTCGGTACAAAGATCTTGGTGATATTCCTGCAGCCCATGCCAAAATATTCATGCACATCATCTGCGAGTTTCTCCAGTTCCACGGGCGATTCATTGCCCGTGAGGATGCCAACGGATGTTCTGTTGCGGCGGATGATATGCGGATATTTCTTGAAGTAGTAATCGAAATACCTGGCGGAGTTGTTGCTGCCGGTGGCGATATAGGCATCGCAGCCTTTGAGCATGGTCTCGAAGCGGATAAGCTCCTTCGTTTGTGCATCCCATTCATAGAGGCGTTCCACCAGGTGTTTGAGCAGCGTTTCGTCCCTGGAGGAAAGCTTGATGGTTTGGCGGTGCCCACTGATGAAGGCGCAGAGGAAATCATGGAATCCCACCAGGGGGATATTGCCGGCCATGATGATGCCCACATTTTTGGGTTGGGGGTTCTCAGCAGGTATTTTATACTGTTCAGCCCAGGCTGCCAACTTATCTTTTGCTAAAAAATGAGTGGCAATGCGGTTGGCAGCAAGATCGATGAATTCCGGCGAGAACCAGCCGTTTTCCCTGGAAGCCCTGTCCCTGGCGGACTTCCACTCTTCATTACCTTCAGAAATATACTGTCCTAATCTTTCCAATAAATCAAGCCTATTTTGTAAATTCATTACAACTTATATTTGTGCTGCAAAAATAGGATTCAACCCATTAAAAATTGAAGAGCATATGGCAATCAAAATAACTGAAGAATGTATCAACTGCGGAGCCTGTGAACCGGAATGTCCTAATAATGCCATTTATGAAGGCGGTGTGGAATGGGCAATTACAGACGGAACCTCCATCAAAGGGCCATTTACCCTGCTGGACGGCACTGTAACCGATGCAGATGAGCGTCATGCCCCCATTAGCGTGGATACTTATTATATCGTTCCCAATAAATGTACTGAGTGTCAGGGCTTTCATGAAGAGCCTCAGTGTGCCGCGGTTTGCCCTGTAGATTGCTGTGTTCCGGACGAAATGTACCAGGAAACAGTGGAAGAACTGATGGCCAAGAAAGAGAAACTCCACGTATAAACGGCTTCCATGCCAAATTTGCACCCTGTAAATTTGGAAACGGCCTCCCCGGAGTTGTAACTTACAAGTAACTAATATTGTAGCCTCGCGCTACATTTTGTACAGGCGGGTGATATTTCCCGCTATGAAGGTGAAGGGATAACGTCCTTCACCTTTCTTATTTCCACAAGGTCTAATTGATTGTAAAAAATCCTGGTAATCATATAATAGCCGTTCGTTTTTTCGTTTATTTGCTGAAAATTCAGACTAAATATCAATGAAACCTGTTATTGCCTTTGTTACCGGTGGCTATTCTTCAGAAGCCGTGATCTCCTACAAAAGTGCCATTACTATCGAGAACAACCTGGATACTGAGAAATACGAGGTATACAGGATCGATCTCACCCCGGACGGATGGTTCCATCAAACCAGATCCGGTCATAAGATCGGCGTGGACAAAAGCGATTTTTCGCTGAACATCGATGGAAGGAAGATCCGTTTCGATGGAGCCCTGATCGGTATCCATGGTACGCCTGGTGAGGACGGAAGGCTGCAGGGATATTTCGATCTGCTGAACATTCCTTACAATACTTGTGATACTGCCAGTTCTGCCATCACTTTCAATAAGCGTTACAGCGTGGCCGTGGCCGGTTTTGCCGGCGTGAACGTGGCCCGTTCCGTACATATCTTCAAAACACATCCTCTCAGCGCAGAGCAAGTGCTTCAGCAATTGACGCTGCCCGTATTTGTGAAGCCGAACAATGGCGGATCCAGTATCGGGATGAGCAAAGTGAGCAAGGCTGAAGATTTGGCAGGGGCTTTGCAGAAGGCATTTGCGGAAGACGACCAGGTGCTGGTGGAAGAGTTCATCGCCGGCCGTGAATTCACCGTAGGCGTTATCAGGACCACCAAAGAGTTGCTGGTGCTGCCGATCACCGAAGTGAAAAGTAAGAACGAATTCTTTGATTTCGAGGCTAAATACCAGGGGCTCAATGAAGAGACCACCCCGGCACTGATCAGTGAGGAGATGGCGGAGAAAGTCCGCTCTACGGCCCGCAGGATCTATGATGCGCTGAACTGCCGTGGAGTGGTAAGAATGGATTTCATTTACAACGAAGAGAAGAATGCACCTTACTTCCTGGAAGTGAATACCATCCCCGGTCAGAGCGAGGCCAGCATCATTCCCCAACAGGTACGTGCCATGGGCTGGAATCTGAAAGGGTTGTACACGGAAATGATCGAAGACGCATTGAGCCGCAAAAAGCGCTCATAAATTATATCATATAAAATCATTATCGATTGTTCAAATTCATAACCAGCAAACCCCTCTGGGCTAATATCCTGTTTGCGATCGGACTGGTGGTGGTGGCATTGTTCATCTTCCTGGTATCGCTCAACTGGATCACCAAACATGGTGATACCCTGGTGATCCCTGCCGTTACCGGTAAATCTTTCGATGAAGCAAAGAAGATACTGGAGGATAAAGGCTTTGAAGTAGCGATCCAGGACTCGGTCTATAACGATACGGCCAAAGCCCTCGCCGTGCTTCGCCAGTTCCCCGATGCAGATGAATATGTGAAAGAGAACCGCACTGTATACCTGACCATCAACCGGGCTGTGCCTCCGAATATTGAAATGCCTACCCTGGAAGGGCTTAGCTTCCGTAGTGCAGAAATATCCCTGAGGCAATATCACCTCAAACTGGGCGATACCACTTACAAACCGGATTTCGCCAGGAACTCCGTACTGGAGCAGCAGTTCAATGGACAGCGGATCAAGCCCGGCACCAAGCTGCCCGAGGGTAGCACTATTTCCCTGGTATTGGGCAGCGGCCTGGGTACCGATCAGTTTGCCGTTCCCGATCTTTTCGGTTGGAAATGGTCAGAAGCCAAGGTATTGCTGGAATCACTGCACCTCACTCCCGGCATCCCCGTACTGGACGCTTCCGTGCGTGATACGGCAAATGCGTATATTTACCGCCAGGAACCGGAGCCACTGGGGCCCGACCATCAGATCAACCTTATCCGCCAGGGCCAGGTAATGAGTATCTGGCTGAGCCCAACAAAACCTGAACGACCTGCAAAAGATTCTTCCGCTACGCAGGGAGGTCCTAACGCTGAGCGCGATTACTAACAAACAGCTATAAAACTGAAATAATGCAAATCATCACTGCAGAAGATGTAAAGGCCAGGCTCGATGCTGGTGAAAAGCTCAATCTGATAGATGTTCGTGAACCGAATGAGCATGAAGAATTCAATATCGGCGGTCAATTGTTGCCGTTAGGTCAGATCAGGAATTTCGAGACCGATGCCATCGAAAATCTGAAAGATGCGGAAGTGATCGTTTATTGCCGTAGCGGCAACAGGAGCGGACAAGCCGCCATGCTGCTGGAAACAATGGGCTTCACCAACGTGAACAACCTCGCCGGTGGCATGATGCGCTGGCAGGAACTGTACAGCTAGATCATCTCGTTTTGAATCATACCGGAAGGCGCCTGAAAACGGCGCCTTTCTTATTGGATGCGGATGCAGCGCGGGCCAGCCTTCCATTCATTCTTCAAAATATCGCTATGTTTGTGCCCTAACTGCAATAACCCCTTGCATTGAAAAGCCTCAGTACAAATAGTGCAAAAGATCTGTTTCAGCGGATTGCTGAGGGAGATGCAGTTGCTTACACCGTTATTTTCAATCAATATTTCGATCCGCTATATCGCAATGCAACCAGGATCCTCAAGTCAGAGCTCTGGGCAGAAGAAATTGTGCAGGATGTCTTCCTTCAATTATGGGTCAACCGGCAAACCGCAGCCACTGTTGAGGCACCGGCATCCTATCTCTTCAAAACCACTCTTCATCGATGCTTCGACAGGATCCGCCGCCAGGAACTGGAAGCAAAGGCGCAATATCTCGTCAACCAGGTGATGCATGGCCCCGCGACTATCTATCAGCAAAATGAGTATGATCTCAACCTGGTGAAAAAATGTATTGCAGAAGCCGTAGAACAAATGCCTCCCCAACGAAAACAGGTTTTCTTACTCAGGAAAGAAAAAGATATCAGCTACGAAGAGATAGCCATCGAGCTGGATATCAGCAGGAATACCGTCCGCAATCATATGGTGAAAGCCCTGCAGGATATCCGTTCCCATCTTCAGGCCAAAGGCGCCTTACTGTTCCTGCTCTTACCGGTTTTCAGTTTTTTGAAAAAAAATTGAAAAAGCACTAGTCCTGCCGCTTTACCTGTACGCCTTTATAGAATACCTATGGTTCCAGATCATGAACATATCAGCAAGCTCTGGGCTTTGTACCTGAGCGACCAGGCCAGTCCTGAGCAGGTGGATGAGCTATTCCTCTTCATTTCCGATCAACGGAATGATGCAATGAACCTGCAATTTTACCAGCAGCTTACCGGCGAAGATGGTACGGGGGACACTCCGGCTGATCCGTCCAAAGCTGCGGCAGTATTGCAATCCCTGGTTGAAGAGAATGCAGAGTTGAAAGTATTGCTGGGCCATAAATTCCAGCGCCCGCCGGAAAATACCGTAGAGCAGCGTTTTAAGATTTCCCGCCGCGGTTGGATCGCATTTGCTGCAGTCTGGCTATTGTTGGTCATTGGACAGATAACCTGGTAC
>JAGIAP010000124.1 GCA_017744805.1 Chitinophagaceae bacterium
AACGGCGCAGCCATCCTGGTGGTGGAGGACGAACCTGTGAACATGATGCTGATCACGGAGATCCTCGGCAGGATGGGCTTCAGGGTATTGCAGGCCAGTAACGGCAAAGAAGCGATCGATATGCTGGAGACATCGGAACCCGCGCTGATCTTCATGGACGTGAACATGCCCGAAATGGATGGCTATGCCACTACCCGTCATATCCGTAGCACCCCGGGCCCCAATCAGCGAATACCCATCATCGCCCTCACCGCGGATGCCATGGATGGAGACAAAGAGAACTGTATCAGAAATGGTATGGATGATTATTTGTCAAAGCCCTTCCAGATAGAGGAGCTGGTAGACCTGCTGAAGAACAGGGACTTGCTGAGCTGAGCCTTGCCTGCAGCGGCCGGGGAGGCAAGCGGCAAATATACCCTGCAACGCCAGGCATACTTCTTGCGTCTTATTGCCTAAAGATTCAGTATGAACCGGACCGGTCAGCCTTCTTTGGCTATCTGTTTGTTGTTGGACTTCATTGGATATCTCAGCTACGCGATCCCCGGCCTGGGAGAATTTTCAGATATCATCTGGGCGCCCATCTCAGGCTTCATCTTTTTCAAGTTGTTCGGAGGATGGAAAGGCGCATTTGGTGGGCTTTTCAATTTCATCGAAGAGTTGTTGCCAGGGCTGGACTTCATCCCCAGTTTTACCCTGATGTATTTCTGGCAGCGGTCTGGCCGCCCACTGCAAACCGGTACCCAACACCTTTGATGGTGATGATGCTGAGGCTTTCATCTTCGCGCAGGTAGCTGCGCAATTTGGTGATGTACACATCCAGGTTGCGGGAGTTGAAGAAAGAATCATTCCCCCATAACAGGTTGAGGATCTCCCGGCGATCGATGATCCGGTCGCGATGAGCATAGAGCAATCGCAGCAATTCGCTCTCGCGGAAGCTCAGCTTACGCTCATCTGTATCCGAACTGAGCGTTTGCCTTACGAAATGGAAATTATATTTTCCAATAGTGACGTTGTCAACTACTTCATTGGTCGCTTTCACAGATTTCTTCGATCGCAATACATTTTCAATACGCACTATCAACTCTTCCATACTGAAAGGTTTCCGGATATAATCATTGCCTCCTACGGAGAAGCCTTTCACCAGGTCTGTGGTTTGTGTTTTGGCCGTGAGAAAGATGATGGGGATCGCTTCATTCATTTCCCTGATGCCGGAAGCCAGTGTAAAGCCATCCACGCCAGGCAGCATCACATCCAGCACACAAACATCGGGGTCAGTTTGACGGAACGCTTCCAGCACCCGGGCCCCATCACTTTCCATGATCACATGATAGCCCCTGCTTTCCAGGCTTTCCTTTACGATCTTGCCCAGGAAGAGCTCATCCTCTACATATAAAATGGTACCGGCACTCATACTTGATCTGGTAATTGAATGATGAAACTACTTCCCTTTCCTGGCTCACTCTCTACTTTTATCGTTCCTTTATGCCGCTCCACAACATAGGCTACATAACTCAATCCGAGCCCATATCCTTTCACGTTATGCGTATCGCCGGAAGGCACACGGAAAAACTTATCGAACACTTTCTTCCGGTAAGCCGAAGGGATACCGATCCCATTGTCCGATACTTTCAGCTCCAGCCCTTCAGTATTGCGGCTAATGGCTACTGTTATATCGGGTTGATCGCCGCTATATTTCAGAGCATTGTCCAGTAAATTGAAAATGACACTCATGATATGCAAGCGGTCAGCATATATGTTCAGGTCATCGTTATCGGCCTGTAACTGTACATTGGCATGCACTTTTTCAAATTGCAACCGCATACTGTTCATTACCTCTTCCACCAGTTGCTTCAGGTTGAATCGCTCCATTTTCAGTTCCACCTGGTGTTTCTCGAACATGGACAAACGAAGTACTTTATCCACCAGCAGCGAAAGCCTTTGCAGTTCACTAGTGGAGATTTCGAGATATTCCTCCGTTCTCCTGGGATCGTTCATCGCATGGAAACTTTTCAATGCCTCGATGGCTACACTAACCGTGGCGATCGGGGTTTTCAGTTCGTGCGTGATATTGCTGATGAGGTCGTTCTTGAATTGCGTGAGCTTTCGCTGCTTCATCATGTTCCGGTACAACAACACGAAGGCGAAACTGGTCAACGCGATCAACATGAGCGACAATCCTATTTGCGGGGATAATTTTCGAACGATGTATTGAAAAGTGTTCAACAGCTCATAGCGAAGGAAATAAGTTTTGTTGTACCCCATCTCCACTTCATTGGTCCTGGCCATGTCGATGGTTTCATCCGGTTGGTAAATGCTGAGCGTATCCTTCACTATCGCAAAATTCACTTTCATGGATTCTTTGTTCAATGCATCGCGGAAGCGTTTGGCTGCTTCTTCGATATTGACAGAGTCGGCCAGGGAATCTATGCGTTGAAAGAAATCGTGGAAATTGCCATCTTCCATCAACCGGGAAAGCAGCATATAATGCTGGAGGGAATCCTTTGCATTGGTTTTGATATTGACCGCTGCAGTGCGGGGATGGGAAGGAAATGCGGCCACCACTCTGTCCGGGGATTTATTGTCGATAGTGATGGAAGTGATATCGCCCTCCGGCTTTTCTGCAACGGGCGATCCGGAAGCTTTGTTGCCGCTTTTGCTGAAAGAGATCACAATGGAAGTATCGATCTGGCTTCCGGTTGAGCCGAAGGCAGGCATCCGCTGCAATGCTATAGACCTGATCTTCTCTGTTTGAATGGAATCGGGATCTTGTATATCCGGATCCGGTATCGAATCCCTCACTGATGAGAAGGCTTTCAGGAAGATCCTGTTCCCTTTTTTTTGCAGCAGTCTTACACTATCAGCAGACGCAGGTGGGAGCTGGATCAGAGGCAGCATGGGCCTTGTTTTCCTGATCAATTCCGTTTTTTGTGCCGGGCCTCCTATCATTACTGTTGACATGGGACCAGTAGCGCGCGCAGTATTCCACACCTTAAAGTTGGTATCGGCTTTGAGGTTCTCTGCCTGCAGCCTGTAGACCATATTCCGGAAAATGGCGGCTGTTCGGATCTGAAGTGTTTTTTCTTCCTCATCATAATTCTTGTACATCCAGTAAGCCTGAAAACCAATGATGGCCAGAATAGCCATCACCATCAGAATTGCGGGGTAATTGATCCTTTTGCTCATGCATTACAAATGTAAAGTTTCCGGCCATCCGGCAGGAAAAGCATTAACCTTAATTAACATTAAACAAATCATCATTAACCTGTATGCGCTGGAGCGTTCAATAGCTTTGAGACCATAAACCGATATTGAATGATCAATTATTCTTTTCCTGTAATCATAACCCTCATTTCCCTGGTTGCCACTCCTGGTATGGCGCAGAACAATCAACCGCTTAAACAGGGGCGGATAGAATATGAACAAATCATCAAAGGTGGCAAGCGCACCGTAAGTATAAATGGCCAGCCTCAGACATTCGATATGCCTGACAGGACTTTGAAATGGGAACTATTGTTCACAGCGGACCAAACATTGCGCCGGGCAATGGAAACAGAGGATCGGCCGGAAGCAGAAATGGCCGCACCTGCTGCCGGAGCCACAGGGGCCAATGTACGCTTCGTCAGCGCATCCTTCGGGGAATCCATCACCTGGCATAATTTCACCAGGGGCATAAAGGTGGAACAACTCGAAGAAGCAGGAAAGAAATACCTGGTAACGGATAGCATTAGAAAAAATACCTGGAAACTGACCGGGGAAACCAAAACCATTCTCGGTTATACATGCCAGAAAGCCATCAGTCAAACCCAGGTCAAATCCTTCAATATGCAAATGCAGGATGGAGAATTCAAGCGAACTGAAAAACTGGACACCGTCAATGTTACAGCATGGTTTGCCCCCGCCATTCCCGTACCTGGCGGGCCTGAAACACAGGGAGAGCTGCCCGGTATGGTACTTGAAATTGAATCACGCAACGGTATGAGCACGATCAGGGCCGTGAAGATCTCCCCCGAGGTGAGAACGGCAGATATCAAAGAACCTAAGACCGGTAAAAAGGTTACAAAGGAAGAATACACCAAAGAAGTAGAATCCGGGATGAAAGAAATGATGAACAGGATGAGATCAACCCGTGGAGCAAGCTTCTAAAGCCGATCTTTCCTCCCACTCATATAATTCTCGTGAAGTAGTTGAACCGGCAATGTATTTTAGCAAAAAACTACTTCATGAGAATTCTTTTTTCCCTGGCCCTGCTTTCCGGCATTACCATCAATACCAGCGCCCAGGTTGATACCATCAATGCGGTGAACAACCGCCTGGAAACAAACCGCCTTTCCGAAGGAACTGCAAGATATCTTGTATACACTGTAGACAGCCTTACCAATATCGTGAGCACTGCCGATGTTTGGGAACGATCTGTTTCTTTCGGCGCCGTCCAGGGAAGCACACAATCCGTGGTGCTCTTTGAATGGAAATGGTTCCACAATGAATCCCTCTTCCGCCATGTAAAAGCTGTGGCTGACCGCAAAACACTTGCGCCGATTTCCGAAGTAAGCCTCTTCAAAGGTTATGCATTTGCAGGATACAAATTCACCCAGGGATTTCTCACGCCAGACAGTACTGTAGCGGCCAACAGGGTGAATAAGTCCATGAAAATACCGCTCAATCCGCCCATACTCAACTGGGAGTGGGATATGGAGACCTTTTCAATTTTACCCATCAAAACTGCTGGCCAAAAATTTGCAATTGCGTTCATGGACCCAAACAGTCCGCAACCGGGATATTTTGTGTATGAAGTGGCCAGGGCAGAAGATCTGCCACTGAACAAAGAAGTGAGCATCAAATGCTGGGTATTGCATATCAATTATGGCAATGGTGCTTATGCATCTTTCTGGATCAGTCAGCAGAGCCACGAAGTTCTCAAAATGAAAGAATTTTTCAACGGATCTTACAGATATAAGGTTAAATTGTATTGATCCGGTTTCCGGTAGCTCCATATTAAACCTTGTTACATGCAACCTTATCCTTTGGTCATCCGCTTAGCGGGAGAGGATGACATTTCATTATTATGCAATCTCGCCAGACAAACCTTTCTCGATGCCTTCGGCAAGCTGAATGATCCTGAAGACAACCAGGCATTCATCGATGAACATTTCACACAAGAAAAGATCCGGGCATCCCTGCAAACACCAGGCATCATATTCCTGCTGGCTTTCAACAAGCAACAGCCTGCAGGTTATGCCAAATTATCAAATCATGAAGTTCCTGCAGCGCTCCGGTTGGGCGTTCCACTCAAAATGGAGAAGCTCTACTTTCTGAAACCCTACACCGGTAAAGGTTTTGGCGAACAGCTATACAGGTATTGTGCAGAATGGGCCTTCACTCACGGGTATAGCCATATCTGGTTGATCGTGTGGGACCGGAATATGCCGGCCATCAGGTTTTACTACAGGCTTGGATTCACCCCTTTCGGGCAGGATGTGCAAATTGTGGGCAATGATGTTCAAATGGCTATCATGATGCAGAAGAAGATCTGAACCATTTTCCTGAGAAGATGTTATACCTTGCCCGCCCTGACCAAAACCTGAAAAGCGGCAAAGTGTATGAACAGTAAAAGATATCTTCTGACGATCCTGATCCTGGGAACACTAACGGCCCTGGTGCCTTTTTCAATAGATATGTACTTACCGGGTTTCAAAGCCATCGCAGCAGGCTTACATACCTCGGTGACCGAAGTAGCGCTTTCGTTAAGCAGCTTCTTCATCGGGGTTTCTGTAGCGCAATTGTTCTACGGCCCCTTGCTCGATCGTTTCGGCAGAAAGAGGCCCTTGTATATCGGACTGGTACTATATATCCTGAGCTCTATCGCCTGTGTGATGGCAGGCTCACTGGAAGTCCTGGTGGCGCTTCGCTTTGTGCAGGCCCTGGGCGCCTGCGCTGCAGCCGTGGCCGCCAACGCCATGGTGCGCGACCTCTTCCCCGTTGAAGACAATGCCAAAGTATTCTCCGCACTGATGCTGGTGTTGAGCACTTCGCCATTGATAGCTCCTACGGCTGGTGGATACATGATCGCAGCCTGGGGATGGCATTCGGTGTTCATCGCACTGGCCATCATCGCCCTGCTGATTATCTTCGCCATCTGGCTGGGATTGCCGGAGAGCCGCAAGCCCGATCCCAATTATTCACTGAAGCCCGCTGCCATTCTCAGCAATTACTGGGAAGTGATCCGTAATCCACAATTCTTCACCTACGCAATTTCAGGAGCAGTAGCCTTCTCCGGGCTCTTTGCTTATATTTCCGTTTCGCCCTCCATCTTCATGGAACTGTACAAGGTCTCTGAAAAAACTTACGGATGGATCTTTGCTTTACTGGCTTCCGGTGTCATCGGCGGCACACAGGCAAACCGGTTCATGTTGAAATATTTCAGCAGCAAACAAATTGTACGCAGCTCCATGATCATACAATCCCTGGTAGGCATGGCCATGTTCCTCTTCACATACTACGGATTGATCGGCCTTACAGGCATTATCGTTTTCCTGTTCCTCTTTCTGACATGTGTTGGATTTGTATTGCCGAACACATCGGCACTTTGCATGCAGCCTTTTACCCGCAATGCAGGTAGTGCTTCAGCACTGATGGGCGCCTTGCAAATGGGGATCGGATCATTGGGCGCCTTCCTGGTGAGCCTGTTCAACAATGATTCACCATTGCCCATGACAGGCATGATGGCTGCCCTGGCCATTATTGCGCTTTCCATATTGCTTACCAGTAGCAGGCGAAGCCAAACAGTTGCTGCCTGAACATTCTTCAGTTCAGAACTGTTATTGAATGACTATGCAGTTGCAATTAAGTATACTGGACCAAACACCGGTCCGTAAAGGAAGTGATCCTGTAGAAGCCATACAGGAGTCAGTGGAGTTGGCGAAACTTGCAGACAAACTCGGATACACCCGGTACTGGGTATCGGAACATCATAATACCGGCACACTCGCCGGCTCAGCACCTGAAGTATTGATAGCAAGATTGGGAGCCGAAACAAAAAATATCCGTTTCGGATCGGGCGGCATCATGCTGCCCAATCATAGCACATTGAAGGTGGCCGAAAATTTCAGGCTGCTGGAAGCCATGTATCCTGGCAGGATCGATCTCGGCATTGGCCGCGCGCCTGGCGGCGACAGGCTTACAGCGCAACTGCTGAATCCCACCAACAGTTTCGATCCCCAGGAATATGTGCAACAGATCCGTACACTGCAGGCCATGCTGACAGACAAGGCAACACCTGGCAATGCCGATGGAAAAGTGAGGGCCATGCCCTTTGTACAAACAAAACCTGAGCTCTGGATGCTCACTTCCAGCGGAGAGAGCGCCTACCTGGCGGCTCATTTCGGAATGGCTTTGTCATTTGCACAATTCATCAACCCCATCGGCGGCCCGCAGGCCATGGAGGCTTACCGGCAACGATTTGTTCCGTCCGATGACCTAGCAGAGCCGATGGGAAATGTAGGCGTATTCGCTTTTGTATCGGAGGATGAAAAGAAAGTGGAAGAAGTGAGGTCCATCATCGATTATCGCCTCCTCAGTTTCGAGAAAGGAAGATTTGAAGAACAACCGACCTACGAGGTTGCTAAAGCATACCAGTATACGATGGCTGAATGGCAACGTGTATTGTTCAACCGACAGAGAACGGTAGTAGGCACGCCCGACACCGTGAAAGCCAGGCTGGAAGAGCTCGCCGCTATGTTCGGCGTGAACGAAATAGTGATCTCCACCTTCACGCAATTTGCGGAAGACAGGATCAAAAGTTACGAATTGCTGGCAGACATGTTCAAGCTAAAGCAACCGAAAAAAGAATTAGCTCAGTAGTTGTTTATTTTTATAGATCCCTATGCAGCATCCCCTACGATGCTGCATCTTTATTGTAAGATATGCTTTCGATATAGATCCGTACTTCCTCGGGGCTTCTTTCCATTTTCTCTGCCAGGTTCTTCAACAAAACTTCTTCCTTACCGGGTTCCAGGCGCAGGTCCTCATCTGTAAGATAGATATTGCGCTCTTTGATCCTTTCCTTTACTTCATCCCAGTCTGTGCCGGGTTTCAGTTTAAAGTATGTCATAAAAAAGAGTTTACAATTATCGGTACAAAGAGCGTGCCCGCTGCTTTCATAGCTTTATCAACGAAAGAACGGGAAAATGATCAGAGGGGATTTACGGCATTACTGCAACTGTGCAAACGTAAATGTATGCTGATAGATATGTATGGGAGGAACCAGCTCCAGCACTGATTCCGGGATACGTTCCGCATAAAGGCTCTGCATCACCATTTCCGTGATCAGCCTGGAGGCCGCGGACCGCAGGTTTTCCACTTCCATCTTGCAGGCCGGCAGCAGGTATACCACGGGTATGAATAAACATTGGCGCTTTCGTTCGCCATAAGGCTTCTTCATCAGCGGGCATCCTTCCCGGTGCGTGCAAATGGAACAATAATTTGTTTTTTGAGAAAGGGCGGCAGAAGTCTGCACGCTGCCGCCCTTTGTGAGCCGGTTCATAAATAGTTCATGATCCAGGTTTACCAGGTCTTCCACAGTTTGCAGACCATACACCACCTGGTTGATCTCGAGATAGTATTGGTCCTTTTTTTTGCCATCCTGCTCCAAATACATTCCATAATACCGGCTGGTAACATTATCCTCCCATTCATGCTTATGCCAAAGCACGGACCGGGGCATTATTTTCTTGATGAACCTGTAATAATTGATCAGTCTGAACTTGATTCTCATCTGAACAGGGTGTTGAACTTCTTCAAAATCGGCCACCCGCACGGCTATCAGGCGCCTGTTACTGATTTTTCCTTACGTTGCCAGAGCCGGAAATATGAGTGGATAATACGGGATTTCCCCCATACCACAGGTTTCCACTTCCGGAAATATGCACATCCAGTTGGTTGGTGGCAGTTGTTCTGATATTGCCGGAACCACCGATATGTGCTTCCACTTTGGGAATGATTACGGGTAAAAGATTGATGGAACCGCTACCGCTGACACTGAAATTCCCATATGCCGCAGTTCCTCCCAGTGCCAGGATATTGCCAGACCCACTGATATTAGCATACAAGCCCTGCGTTACCTGCACCTGCTTTAGTTTCATTTCTCCGGATCCTGAAATATTCAGTTTCAGTTCATTGGTGTTGATATCATTGGTGACCAGCATGTCTGAAGAACCTTGAAGATCCAGGTCATTTATAACGGGGGTGGATATCCGCACAACAATAGGGTCATGCCTTCCGATCCGTTTTCCGTTTTTGAAATAGATGGATAATCTGCCATCCACCACCCGGGTTTCTATTACATCCAATATATTTTGCTGTGCTTCAATGGTCAGCTTGCGTTCTCCCTCCTGCGTTACATAGTTGGTGCCATCCAAAGATGCGGAGATACGGGAGAATTCAGTAACCTGACGTTCTTCCTTCACAATTGGGCCATCACCCTTTATCTTCTGGCAGCTTACCATAGCATAGCTGCAAATGAACAGCATCAGAATAGCCAGTAATTTATTTTTCATGTCTTGTACAAAGTTTAACAGTAGTGTTTGAAAAAAAAGATCATTCTATTTTTTTGGAAAGCTCCGTTTCAGATACAGTGCCAAACCAGCCCAGTATCTTGTTGGTGCTTCCTTGTTTTTGCGAGCTCACATTGGTGGGAACATTGGCCAGCACCTTGGCGAACATGCCGCCATTGGAGAGCTGTGTGGCCATCAGGCTGATGAATTCTTTCGCGTCTTTACTCATCCCACGCAATACCACTTTCACCACATCATCTTTCTGATAAGGCTTTTCATTGGAGGTGATGCCTTCACGGATAGGAACGATGAAATTGAAGCCATCAGAATTTGCGTCCTCGTAATAAGCGCCATCGATACTCCACATCTCATCAACATTCTGATTTCTCACACCGTTGCGATAAGTGCGGATCCAATAATAATCCTTTCCGCCTTTGATATCCACCGCATAGAATTTTGCATAGTAACCTTCTTTCTCTCCGCCATTCTCTTGTTTGAACTCATAGGTGATGGAATCGATGGGCGGTACGCGATTCAGTTTATCGGTAGCCTCAAAAGTTTCACCCTGCCAGGTAATGGACAGTTTGTATTGGTGGCCTATCACGCCAATGGATATCCCAGCACCAGGATCATGGGTGTAGGCGCCATTGCTGTACGTGAAATCGTAGGTTTGGTTGATAGTGAGATCGGTCACCTTGATCTGTGCATCGGCAATAGCCGGCGGCGCAGAATTGTCGAGGTATCCCACTGCTTTCAGGAATTTGATCTGTTGGGGCCCGGGCTTATCGGTGAGCCATGCATCTATATAGGGTACGGGATCACCAACCGGGATTTCCAGGTCGATCGCTTTTTCACAACTGGTGAAAGCGCCTGCGCCCAGGATGACAATGATATAGAGAATGAATTTCTTCATGACTGTAATTTTTAGAATTTAAAGTTCCAGGTAATGGATGGGATGATGGAGCCAAGGATGCTCAGGCGATAAGCCTCGCGTTTGGAAGGATCATCTTCATTTTGCTTGAAGTAGATGGAGTAAGCGTTCTGACGCGCATACAGGTTATAGATACCAAATACCCACTCCTGTTTCAACTTCTTGCCCTGGCGGCCTTTCATGGTGGCGGCCACATCCAATCTGTGGTAAGCAGGAAGCCTGAAATCATTCCGTTTACCGGTGGTATTGTAAGGGATGGGAATGCCCTGGATATCCAGTTTCACATTGGGATAAGTAGCAGGGTTACCAGATCCATAGTTGAAGTTGGCGCTCACACTCCATTTATCATTCAGCTCACGGGTAACCGCCAGGTTGATCACATGGGTTCTGTCGTAGCGGTTCAGGAACCATTCATTGTTGCTGATACCTTCCGTTTTACGGTAAGACCTGCTCCAGGTATAGTTGAGCCATCCCTGCCATTTGCCGGTCTCTTTCCTCACTTCAAATTCCACACCATATGATTTTCCTTTACCGGTAAGAAGGTCTGCTTCTACTTCAGGATTCAATTCCAGGTTGGAGTTGTCGATATAGTCCAGCACGTTCTGCATTTTCTTGTAGAATACCTCTGCAGAGAATTCCAGGTTAAGGAACTGCGGAACGGTAACGATACCTACAGACACCTGATCAGTTACGGAAGGTGTGATATTGTTGGTGCTGGGGAAATACAGGTCTATTGGGGTGGGAGAAGCAGTATTGCTCAGCAGGTGCATATACTGGGAGCTTCTTGCATACCCCGCTTTGAGGAATGTATTCTTCTTCACTTCATAACGCACAGACAGGCGTGGTTCAAAGTAGGTCCAGTCGGATACTTTCTTCTTCGTTCCTTTGCCATCGCCAAGTACTTCGATATAATCGAGTGGTTTGCGGATATTGGCAGTGGTATCTCTGTAGTGATATACGGAAGAATTGCTCAGGTAAGCGTAGTAGTTCAAACGGACACCGGCTTGCACGGTCAGGGCTTTGGTCACTTTCCAGGTGTCTTCCAGGAATGCGGCAGACTCGATGCCATACCTGCGCACCAGGTTGATCTCGGCTTTATTCACATCATCCACCATCACCCCTTTGCCAGGATAGAAATTGTACATCGTGAGGCCCACACCGGTCTTCACCTGGTGCTTATTGCTGATATACCATGTGAGCGTGGGTTTTACGCCATAGGTTTGGATATCCGATTTCCAGTTATAGCTCTGCTGTTTCGTGTCCTTTGCTTCGGAGTTGAACTTCAGGCTATAATCATATTTAGAATAGTATACGCTGGTATTGAGGAATAATTTCTGGCTGAAGAGGTGGTTCCAGCGGAGGGTGGTGGTCATATTACCCCAATCCATAAACGCCTGGTTGTTGAAAGAGAAAACGTCCCTTCCATAATATCCACTGAGGTAAAGCGTGTTCTTATCATTGAGTTGCCAGTTGCCCTTGGCAGTAAGATCATAGAAATAAAACTGGTTATCGCGATTATCCTTTTTCATGAAGGGCTTGCTCAACACATCGATGTAAGAGCGGCGCCCCGCGATGATGAAGGATGATTTGTCTTTTTGTAAAGGCCCTTCGATGCTGATACGGCTGAAGATGGTGCTGATGCCGCCATTTACGGCCAGCTTCTGGTTGTTGCCATCTTTCATCCGGATATCCAGTACTGAGGAGGTTCTTCCACCAAACTCTGCCGGAAAAGCCCCTTTGTAAAGAGTGACGTTCTTTACGGCATCCGGATTGAATACGGAGAAGAAGCCGAGCATATGTGACGAGTTGTATACAGGCGCTTCGTCCATGATGATGAGGTTCTCATCCACATTGCCACCCCGCACATTGAAGCCGTTGGCGCCTTCCCCTACGGAAGTGATGCCAGGAACGGTGAGCATCGCTTTCAGTACATCCGGCTCTCCTAGAAAGGCAGGGATCTTCTTGATCTGACCGATGCTCATTTGCTGAATGCCGAGAGCAACGGTATTGGTCCTTTTCAATCTTCTCTCACCGGTTACCACTACTTCATTGAGCTCGCTGGCAGCATTTTTCATTTGCAGATCGAGGGCGAGGTTCTCTGTGAGTGAGATCTCCCTGGTAACCACCGCAAAGCCTGCATAGGTAGCAGTGAGCGTGTATTTGCCGGGAGCCAGTGAAATGGAAAAGAATCCGTATGAGTTGGACTGCACAGTAGCATTACCAGGGTTGATAGTAATTGTAGCATTGATCAAAGCCTCGCCATTGGCAGCATCCCGGACATAACCGCTGATGGTGAATTTCTTTGGCTGTGCAAAGCCAACCATCACAACGGAGAGCAGGATCATTAAAACCGAAAGGATCCGGATCGTCGAACGTATCATAAATTGATTGTTTTGGAAACTATGACAACTGATTATCGTTTTCCCCCTACGTGGAGGAGCTTGTTTAGAAAATATTAACAAATGTAGTCTACAACGCTGGTCGGGATAAATTTAGCATGCCCCTGCAACACATAGTATTTTGTTTAATTTTGCCAGCTCTTTTATATCAAGATCATGACAGGCGTTACATTACAGAAAACACAATCGCGAGGATTCCTATTATTTACGGCAGGTGTATTATTTGCATTCCTGTGGGCATCTGCGTCAACAGCTACCAAGCTGGGGCTTCAATCTGCTCAACCTTTCGTGATCTGTATCGCCCGTTTCTTTTTTGCAGGGGTCATCATGCTGGTCGTTACGCACCTGGTGATGCGCAACAGGATGCCCACCCGCGCAGAATGGAAGCCGCTGGCCATTTACGGCTTTCTGAACATATCACTTTACCTGGGGCTGTATGTGGTAGCCATGAAGAATGTTTCACCAGGACTTGGCTCCATGGCCATCGCTACCAATCCTGTTTTGATCAGTCTTACCAGTGCATTGCTATTTAAGCAACGCATCAAATCCATTACCTGGATCAGTTTATCACTTTGTACGGCTGGTGTATTGATTGCCGCATATCCTCTGTTACAGTCCAGTTTCGCCACTCCCACTGGTCTCACCATTCTATTCCTGAGCATGGTAAGTTATTCTATCGGTGTACTGTATTTCTCCAAACAGCATTGGAGCGATCTGCATATCCTGACTATCAATGGATGGCAGACGATCCTGGGCGGCATCTTTCTGTTACCAATAGCCGCAATCACTTACGAACCTTCGTTAAATCACTGGGATCTGAAATTTGCCGGATCCGTTCTCTGGCTGGCGGTTCCGGTATCTATCCTGGGCGTACAGCTTTGGTTGTTCCTGCTGCGCGATAACCCGGTAAAAGCGAGCTTCTGGTTATTCCTTTGTCCGGTGTTCGGTTATGTGATCGCCAATATAGTAATGAAGGAGCCGATAAGTGCCTTCACCATAGGAGGACTGAGCCTGGTGCTGACAGGTCTCTATTTGGTGCAAAGAGCCAAGAAAGGGTAGCTTACACATTGGTTTTTATTGGTATACAAGCTACTTTTATTAAGTCTTTTTTATACCGGTGAAGCACTACCATAATTGCACGATTCTTGTTATATTTGAAAACAGCTCTGATAGTTACTCTCCCGCATAGAGAAACCGCTGATAACCTTTATTAACCCCAAGGCTCCTGATGGTCTGATTGTAGCACCTGAATGCTATTGAACTAATTGTACTGTTCAGTTACAGTTACTGATCATTTTATTAATTACACCACTCAACATGCGAACTGCGTTGATCAGTCCCGGACAGGGGCAGACCCGGCATACAACGCGCGCATCCAAAGCGCAGCAACCGATCCCAGACCAGGAAGCAAATCTCCTGGCATTGGTGGAGCATATGGATGGACTGGTATGGAGCGTAGACCGCAACATGCAATACATCATCCTGAATTCCGCCCTTCGTAAAAAGATCAGGGAGCTGACCGGCGTGGATGCATCTCCGGGAGATAAGATGCTGGACTTCCTCGCCCTCCTGGATCCCACCAAGAAAGAAGAATGGGAAAAGATCTATCAACATGCATTCAAAGGAAAGAGTCAGCGCCTCTTACAGAAATTCATTCTCAGCGATAGACCTGCTTTTTTCGATATTTCCATCAATCCCATCCGGAGCAAGAATGAGATCACGGGTGTGTCCTGCTTTGCACTGGATGTAACGGAAAAGATCACCTACGACGCCCGCATTAAGGCCAGTGAAGCGCATTTCAGGGCCCTGATCGAGAACAGTACAGACATCATTGCCGTACTGAACAAAGAAGGTGAGCTCATTTACGGAAGCCCTTCCATCGAAAATGAATTCGGGGTATCACCGGAAGAATACCTGCAAACAAGCGTTTTCAATTTCATCGCAGAAGATGAAAGGATCAATGCTATGGAGAAATTCCAGGAAGTGCTGAAGAAACCGAATAAGCCCCTCTTTGTGCAAACCAAAACCGTAAAGCCGGATGGCACTATCGGATTTGTTGAAGGGGTTGTCACCAATTTACTGGCCAAGCCTGAGATACAGGGCATCGTTTGTAATTTCAGGGATGTAACCGAAAGGGTAACGGCAGAAGAAGTGCGGAAGCAGGTTGACCTGAAATTCAGGGCGCTGATCGAGAACAGTGCAGACCTGATCATGATGGCCAATGCCACCGGGCAGTTCACTTATGGGTCTCCGTCAGTGAAAAAGCTGCTGGGCTGGGCAGGCAAGGAGTATCTCAACAAATCGGTATTCTCCTTTATCCATCCCGATAGCATCCCTGATGCTACTTCCCTACTGGGTGGGCTGATGCAGCATCCTGGAAAATCTTTCACCATCTTCCTCACTTTATTGCATAAGAACGGGAAGTCCATACAGGTGGAAGGTATCGCTACCAATTTCCTGCATATTCCCGGCATCAACGCACTGGTAGCCAATTTCAGGGATATCACCGAGAGAAAGAAAGCGCAGAAAAGAATTCACGAATCAGAGAACCTTTACAAGAACCTCTTCAATAAAAGTCCGTTACCCATTTGCGTTTGCGATGCCTTATCATTGAAATTCCTGGAAGCCAACGATGCAGCCATTAAGCATTATGGTTATTCCAGGAAGGAGTTCATGGGCCTTTCGGCATTCGATCTTACCATGCCTGAAGATCATGAGGAGCTCAGGAACCTGCTGATCTCCGGCAGAAGGACCACCAATCACCGGCTTCTCCGAAAACAAGTGAGAAAGAACGGAGAGATCATGTATGCGGAAGTGTTGAGCCATATGATCACTTACAAGGGAAAAGAGTCGTATATGATCCTGGCAAATGATATCACGGAAAAAGTGAAGCTACGACATGAGCTGATGGAAGAAAAGATCTATCGCCAGAAGGAGATCATGAAGGCCAGTATCGATGCACAGGAAAAAGAAAGGGAAGAGATCGGCAGGGAGATGCATGATAATGTAACGCAGATACTCACTACAGCCCGGCTCTGCCTCAGCCTGGCCAATGATGACAAGGATCCCAAAGTTCTGATCACCCGCAGCAGTGATATCATTGCCGCTGCCATCGAGGAGATCCGTAAATTATCCAAGGACCTCACGCAATCTTATCATCGTGATGTAGGATTACAGCTTAGCCTGGAAGACCTTACAGACAGTATCCGCATGGCCAGCCAACTGCAGGTGAACTTCTGTTTCTCTATCCCTGACGAACAATTGCTGGACGATAAGCTGAAGATGACCATCTTCCGTATTGCCCAGGAGCAACTGAACAATGTATTGAAGCATGCCAAAGCGAGATCGGTTTCTGTTTCGGTTGTACAGGAGGGTGAGATCATCACGCTCTCGGTCTCCGATGATGGCAAAGGATTCAGCATGCAGGAAAAAAGGAACGGGATCGGTCTTCTCAATATCATCAACCGGGCAGACCTGTTCAATGGCAGGGTAAAAATAGATTCCGCACCCGGCACGGGATGCCGGATGACCATCACATTCAAGCCGATGAACCAGCTCAGGCCAGACTTCTCAGGGCTTTCACACGTTCAGTGATGCCCGCGGCCATATTCACATCGGCAATGCCGAGCCTGGTGGCCAACTCAATGAATTCCGGCGTATGGTCCCTGCGCTTGCCGGTTTTGGGATCTACGCAGGTGAAATGCGTCCAGAGGATCGATTTCAGATCAGTTTCCGTTTCATCGAACATCTTCATCTCCACTACCAGGTTGGATGCTTCCAGACTGATGATCTGTGAACTGATGCAGACCTTCTCATTGTAGAAAGCCGGGCGCAGGTACTGGATCTCATGCTGACGGACTACCCATCCCATGCCCTGTTTCAGGAAATCGGGAATGCGGAGATCGAAATTATCGCGGAGATGATCTTCACGCGCATTCAGCATATAATCCAGGAAACGGCTATTGTTCAGATGCGCCAGTGGATCGCAGTCCGGAAACCGGACGATGTAATAACTTTTGAGTTCCATATTGATATTGCTTTCAACCATCGGGTAAATTTCCCCGGACAACAACCTAAATATATGGTTCGTCCGGTTTCATCCCTCCTGATTGTAATAACATAGTGATCATTGTAACAGTAATGCGCTTAAAAAGATCAATCGGGAGAAAATAATTTCGAACTTACAGGCAGGCCACTGTGATCCCATTTATTTTTATTGGTCTGATCCATTGTCAACAATTCAAGACAGGAGGAACTTATGTCTTTTGAACAAAACCCAACGGGTGAGCTGGACAAGAAACCAGGCATTTTCTCTATCATAAAGGACGCGCTCAAAAACGAAAATCAGGACTTCACCAAAGGAAGTATCCGCAAGGGTGTTGTACTACTGGCCATTCCCATGATCCTTGAAATGATCATGGAGAGTGTTTTTGCCGTAGTGGATATTTACTTTGTAGGGCATATCGAGGGGCATGCCTCGCAGGCCGTTACTACGGTGGTGCTCACGGAATCTGTATTGATGATCCTTTACTCAGCGGCCATGGCCTTGAGCATGGGCGCAACGGCCGTGGTGGCCAGGCGTGTAGGAGAGAAGAACCTGGAAGGCGCTTCCCGAAGTGCGGCCCAGGGTATCAATCTGGCCCTGACAGTGACCGTGGTGATCAGCTTGCTGGGGTCCATTTTTGCCAGCGATGTATTGCGCATCATGGGAGGCTCGGCGGAAGTGCTTGAAGTAGGCACCAGTTATACGAGGATCATGTTCGGAGGTTCGATCGTGATCATGCTGTTATTCCTTGTAAATGGTGTGTTCCGCGGAGCAGGCAATGCCAATATCGCCATGTGGACGCTCTGGATCGCGAATGGATTCAATATCATCCTCTGCCCTATCCTGATCCATTTCTTCGGATTACCGGGCGCAGCGATGGCCACCACTATCGGCCGTGGTGCCGGAGTATGTTACCAGCTTTATCATCTTTTTAAATCCCGTCGTGGGCTACTGAACATCAGGTGGTCGTATTTCAAACCAGACTGGCCCATCCTCAAAACCTTGTATGGGTTGAGCTGGGTGGCTTTTCTGCAGTTCTTCATTGCATCCGCCAGTTGGATGTTCCTCAACCGCCTGGTAGCGCAGTTCGGGGATGATGCAGTGGCTGGTTACGGTGTAGCGCTTCGCATCCTGATGTTCTTTCTGCTTCCGGCCTGGGGCCTCAGTAATGCCGCCGCCACGCTGGTGGGGCAGAACCTGGGAGCTGGCCAACCTGAGCGGGCAGAAAAATCTGTCTGGACCACTGCCTTGTACAATGCCATTTTCATGGCCATCGTATCGCTGATATGCCTGGCCTTTGCAGATCAGATCATTTATTTCATGAATGATAATGAAGCGATGGCTGTATACGGAAAGGAAGCACTGCATATCATTTCACTCGGTTATATTTTCTATGGAGTGGGTATGGTTGTCACCAATTCGTTTAATGGAGCAGGTGATACCAGAACGCCTACCTTCATCAACCTGTTTGGATTCTGGGCATTTCAGATACCCCTGGCCTGGGTTTTGAGTAACAAGCTGCAACTGGGCCCTACCGGAGTGTTCATTGCAGTGGTCACTGCTGAAACCCTTATCAGCATTGCGGGGATCATCCTCTTCCGAAGAGGCAAGTGGAAGCAGGTAAAGATCTGATGATGCCGGAAGCCCTTTTATTCAGTACATTTAGTGCATAATAAAAGGTGGTATGAATTATTTATCCAACAATATTGTACGGCAGATTCTGATCCTACTGGTGATCATTTTCCTGGGGATAGTGCTGTTTGTACAGTTACAGTTCTTCCTACCCTCTTTTCTGGGCGCCTACACATTCTATGTGCTGCTCCGTAAGTGGATGTTCCTGCTTACAGACAAATACAAATGGAAGAAAGCATTGGCCGCTGCCGTACTGATGTTGATCTCTTTCCTGGTGATCCTGCTTCCGATATTATTGTTGGTGAATATGATGAGCTCAAAAGTGGCATTCGCCATCGAGCACAGTAACGAGATACTCACTTCCATTGAAAGATATGTGAACCAATATGAGGCGCGGTTCAAGATAGAGTTAATAACGGACGAGAATATCCGAAAGATCTCCGCCTACACGGCTGAAATGCTGCCGAAAATATTGAATGCCACTTTCAATACGCTCTTCACCATCGTGATGCTGTATTTTGTACTGTATTTTATGTTGGTGGAAGGACGTAAGATGGAATCGAGATTTTACGACTGGGTACCATTGAAAGATGAGAACGTGATCCGCATCCGCAAAGAGATGAATGGGATGGTATTCTCCAATGCAGTGGGAATTCCCCTGATCGCCTTGTTCCAGGGCCTCGTAGCATTACTGGGATTCATACTGCTGGGAGTGAATGAGCCCATGTTCTGGTTTGTGATCGTTTGTATCACGGCCATGCTTCCGGTAGTGGGGGCCGCCCTGGCCTATGTGCCGCTGGCACTTATCTTCTTTGCAGAAGGCTCTTCCATAAAAGGTATATTGATGCTGGTGTATGGCTTCGGCATCATCGGAACTGTTGATAATGTGGCTCGTTTCTGGCTACAGAAAAAACTGGGCGATGTGCATCCATTGATCACCGCTTTTGGGGTGATCATCGGTATCCCGATATTCGGTTTCATCGGATTGATATTCGGTCCTATCCTTATCTCACTTTTCTTACTGATGATCAGGGTGTATTCCAGTGAATTCAATGATGGCGGGAAAGGAGTACGGCCATTATCCTGACTGGTTTTCAACCTACTACATATTATGGGTATATGTCCGGGTAGTTTTACCCGGTTGCCTGGATAAGAAAATCCGGTTATCCAGTTATTTTTTCGGCGATCCTACGATACTATTTTTCCACAATGCCCGTTTACATAACAGAGCATACAGTCCGAAACCCTTGAAAACCCTGTATCATGTACCGTCCCGTAAAATCCATTACCTACAGCCTGTTGTCTGTATTAGTATTATCCCCGGTGCTCATGACCGGAACCTCCAAAACAACGGAACCTCCTGCAGAAAAAATCGTTCTGTATCTACCTAAAGATCATGTTCGTTATACCGCCAATCCGGACCTCCTTCCGGAAGAAGCTTCCACCCTGTATGATAATATGCAGTTAAAGAAACTGGGACTTACCAAAAAAGCATTTGCCTATGCCTGGAAAGGCTATTCAACATTGATGGAAGCCGGCAAGCTGGCCAAAGATGGCGTGCTATCCATTTGCGACTTCAGTCAAAGCTCCCGTAGAAAGCGCTTATACGTACTCGATATAGAAAACCAGAAACTCCTCGTGAACACCTATGTGGCACATGGCCGCAAATCCGGAGGGGAATACGCCAAATCATTCTCCAATAGCCCGGAATCCCATATGAGCAGCCTCGGTTTCTACGTTACCCGCTCTACTTATTATGGAGAACATGGCCTTGCCCTCAAGATCCAGGGACTGGAGCGCGGGTTCAACGACAAAGCCGATTCCCGCAATATCGTGATCCATGGATCGCAGTACGTTGGCAAACAATTTCTCAATAGCAATAAATTCAATGGAAGATCCTTCGGATGCCCGGCACTGCCTGCAAAAGAAGCACCCTCCGTTATCCAACAGATCAAGAACGGCTCCTGCCTGTTCATATATCATCCTACAAAGAATTATATAACCCAATCGAGGTTATTGAACTGAACTTAGCGTGGACATAAACTTCAGATGGTTTGATGGCAACAAGCTCAATGTAGGATTCGTACCCTATGATTGGGCTTTGTTCTTTTCCGCTTCGGGCTGCATGGGGGTGGAGGTGCGGCAGTTTTTGGTTGCGGTGGTAGAGGCCCTGAATAAAAGTTAAAGC
>JAGIAP010000125.1 GCA_017744805.1 Chitinophagaceae bacterium
GGTACACTCAGCGTATTGAAAATGGGAAAGGACCTGGATAAAGACCCGGAGTTCCAGGCCAAACTGAAAGACCCGGAATTTGTGAAGAAACTGGACGCCAGTGCCGGCAGCTCAGGCCCCCTGAAGCCAGGCGCCAAACTTTCGGTGCTATTGTTTGGGCTGGGGGTTTTGCTGATCATCGTCTTTGGCTCCTTCCCCAATACCCTGCCCAATTTTGCAGATGTGGAAGGCTTCAAACCGAATTTCGCGGTAGGCGCAGATGGCGCTATCCGCATGGCCGCCATGATCGAGATCGTGATGCTGACCGTTTCAGCGGCCATCATCATCCTCTGTAAAACCAGCACAGGAGAAGTGGTGAAGGCCAGCCTTTTCAGCTCCGCCGCACAGGCCACCCTCAGCGTATTTGGTGTGGTGTGGATGAGCGCCACTTTCATGGATCATAATGTGGTTGCCATCGAAAGCGCCTTGGGATCGATGGTGAGAAGTGCCCCCTGGACCTTCTCCTTCGCCCTTTTCATTTTCTCGATGCTGAGCTTCAGCCAGGCCGCCACTACACGCGCATTGATGCCATTAGGCCTCAGCCTGGGCATTTCGCCACCGCACCTGATTGCGATGTTCCCGGCAGGCAACGGGGATTTCTTCCTTCCCGGCTACCCCACACTGTTAGCAGCCATACAGTTCGATAACACAGGGTCTACTCATATCGGGAAATACTTACTGAATCATAGTTTCATGCGACCAGGGCTGGTAGCCGTTTCCGTATCGGTAGCGGTCGGCTTCCTGTTATCCAGCATTTTGCTATAGCCATGAGATATAGTCTCGTTTTTCTTTGCAGTTTGATAACCGGCTTTGCGATCGGTCAGTCACTTAAAAAACAGGTGAACGACCAATCGCAAAGCTGGTTTTCTATTAATTCCACCTTCCGGCTGAATTCAAAATGGGGACTGATCGGGGATCTGCATATGCGTCGCACCCAATTCATGGCCGATCCCAATTTCTATTTCGTACGTGCTGGTGGAGGATATTGGTTCAGCACCCAACTAAGCTTTATCGCGGGGTATGCCCATATGTGGCTGGCCTCAAACAAAGCAGGGAAAAGGATCTATCTGAACGAAGACAGGCTCTATGGCCAGTTGGCCTATAGTTCCAGCCATGGCAAACTAAACATCCTTCAACGTTTCCGTAATGAACATAGATGGAGGGAATCTGTAGTGGCAGATTCATTGGCCAATACCACCGGCTTTACTACACGACTGCGTTACCTCATCAGCCTGAGCTACCCGGTGTTCAAAGATCCTTCATTACCACAACCCTGCCTGGCCAATGAAGTGTTGATACAATTTGGCAAACCGATCGTCAACAATACTTTCGATCAACTGAGATTATTTGCCGGTATCAGGCAATCATTGGGCAAAGGATGGAGTTATGATCTCGGATATATGCTGGTGTATCAGCAAAGGGCAAGCGGGTATCAGTACGACCGGAACCATACGCTGCGATTATTCTTTTATTACACCTGGAATAAGAAGGCCCCGCCGGCGCCGGGACTGGAATATGAGGATGAATGAAACTGAGTTATCTTATCTGCCCATTCCCCCTGATCAACCATTTTTCTGTCACCAGTTTCTCCAATGCGAAAGGTCCGCGGGCATGCAATTTCTGTGTAGAGATACCGATCTCCGCTCCCAGGCCAAACTCTTCCCCATCCGTAAAACGTGTGGAAGCATTGGTGTACACCGCCGCTGCATCCACTTCACGTAGGAATCGCTCACAGTTCTTCTTGTTCTCGGAAACGATGGCTTCGGAGTGCCTGGTGCTATGCTCACGGATATGGGCAAGCGCTTCATCGATATTCTTCACCACTTTCACGGCGCATTTGAGACTCAGGAACTCTCTTCCAAAATCCTCCTCCGATGCTGCCTGCAGGAAGGGATAGTCCTTCAACAACTTGTGGGCTTTAGGCTCAGCAAATATTTCCACGCCATGTTCAGCCAGGCGGGGATGTAGTTTTTGCAGGAAGGAAGGCGCAATAGCCGCATCCACCAGGATGGTATCCGCAGCATTGCAAACGGAGGGGCGGCTCACTTTTGCATTCACCACTATGTCCAGCGCCTTTTTGATACTTGCTTCTTTTTCCACATACACATGGCAAACGCCGGCACCTGTTTCTATCACCGGCACCTGGCTGTTCTTCCTCACGTATTGGATCAGGGAATCGGATCCGCGTGGGATCAGCACATCCACGTATTTGGTAGCAGAGAATAATTCCTGCACCACTTCCCGGTCGGGTGGTAGCAGGGTAACGCAATCGGGATCGATACCATTCTCTTTCATCGTTTTTTTGATCAGGGCAACCGCAGCACGATTGGTATGATCCGCTTCACTACTGCCTTTCAGTACACATCCATTGCGGCTTCGCAGGCAGAGCGCCGCAATATCGAATGTAACATTGGGCCTGGATTCGTAGATAGCACCCACTACACCGAGCGGTACAGTCACTTTTTCCAGCAGCAGGCCGTTCTTCAGTTTACGGCTTTCCAGCAACTTGCCGGAAGGGTCCGGGAGCTTGCTGATGGTGCGGATGCTGGCAGCAATATTCCTGATGCGTTGCTCATTCAACAGGAGCCTGTCGTTACGCGGGTTATCGGGAGACTGCTTTGCCAGGTCTTTCTTATTGGCACGTATCAATGCTGCAGTGCTGCTTTCCAGCGATTTGGCCAGTGCATTCAATGCAGCTTTCAGTTGCTTCTCACTCACATTCTTCAGGCTCACGGAAGCAATGCTGGTCTTTATGATCAATGGTGTAATAGAGCTCATGGTTATTTGATTCTTGGCAACACTAAAATACTACAATATCGTCTGCATGTGCGGCCACGATATTCTTTGCCTTCAGGTTCTCTTTGATGGCCGCCGCTCCCAGTTTCACTTTGGCTACGCCCATGATAGTGCCTTCATCATCCATCAACTGCACCACTTCGCCCTGCGTGAATTTCCCCTGCACCTGCGCAATTCCCACAGTCAGCAGGCTGCGACGCTGTTGCAGGGCTTTGGCGGCACCTTTGTCAACGGAGATACTGCCCAGGGTGATGGACCCGCTGGCCAGCCATTTCTGCCTTACTTTGAGGTTACTCTGCTGTGGCAGGAAGGTAGTTCCCTGCTCTCCTGCCATGGCGGAAGCAAATGGCGTATTGCCCTTCAGGCCGGTGATGATCACTTTGATGCCTAAAGAATTGGCCAGGCGCGTGAAGGTAAGCTTGGAGGTCATCCCACCCAGCCCCAGGCTGCTTTTATCGGTGGTCACAAAACCAAGGATATTCTTGTCTACATTCTCTACCAGGGGAATGATCTCTTTCTTATCATTCATGAAACCGCCCACGGAGGTGCAGATGATCAGTGCTTCCGCATCGAAGCCAATGGCCATCAATGTAGCCAGTTCATCATTGTCCGAGAACTTGAGCTCCACATTGCTGATGAGGTCGTTCTCGTTCACGATGGGAATGATATTGTTCTCCCAGAAAGCATTAAAGGTTTCTTTGAGTTGAAGGAATTGCGCGCGGCGACTGAAATGTACGCGCTCGCACAATGCCTGTGCCACGGGAATATCGTAAGTGGAAAAATGTTTTTGGTACAACCTGATGAGGATGGGATTGCCGATGGCTGCTGCCGCTTTCCGGTCTGTAAGCGTACCTTTGTATTGTTTGATGAATGATTTGCCGCTGCCCACTGCACCGCTACTCACAAGTACGATGCGATAGCGTTTTGCCAGTGAAGCGATCTCCGTGGCAACCTTCCTGATGATGGCCTGGCTGATCACGCCCTTATTATCTGTGATCACTGCTGTGCCCAGCTTGATCACTAAAACCGGTCTCTGCATATTGTTAAAATAAAGAAAGGGTCAGGATAGACATCCAACCCTCTTTTATAATCCAATATCCTATGAAAAACCATAGTAAAAACGATAAGAGGGTTGGGATTATTGTATCTATTTCAAAATCCCTGAATCAACTACTCTTCTGAGGTATTTCTTATCCTGGATGATCCAGGTCACTTCATAGCTTCCAATCGATTCCTTGTTAAGCATATAGATGTATATCGTGCGCTTGTCGGGAGAAAGGTAAACGCCATTGTAGGTACGCGCAGCTCCTTTCTCATCGCTGTAAGTGAACTGCGGGCTGTAGAGATCCGCATAGGCTTCTGCGGGAATCAGCACTGTATCCTTACCGATAGTCATGGTAACTGACGCGATGGAATAATTGGGAAGAGAGCCATAGTTGCCATAGAAGGGTTTACCATCTATTCTCACAACATGTTTCTTTTCTCCGTAGGTACCGATCTTATGTTTGGATGCATCGAAGGTTCCGGCCTTAATGGTGACCGTTATATTATTGCCTTCGAAAGTGATGAAGTTGGCGCCATAATCCACTGGTGGAATGGCAGGCAGTGGGGTCTTGTTCAACCTGTCTTCAATGGCTGCGAGCGCAAAGGAAGCCACTTCGGCCTTGAGGTCCTTTTCTGCCATCCGGGTATAGCCTTCGGTTTTCTTACGGTAGTCCGGGTAAGTATTATCGTCGTCCTGCGCCATGATCGACATACTGCAACACATGAACAGTAAACACCATACAAACTTCATAGTAATAATTTGGTGCTAAGTTAATACATCTTTCAATGCGCGCTGAGCTGCATGGAAACCACACATACCATGCACGCCTCCGCCGGGTGGTGTGGCGGAAGAGCAGATATAAATGCCTTTGGCTGAAGTTCTGTAGGGAGAGAACCGGAGGGCCGGGCGGGTAAAGAGTTGACCAAGATCAAGGATCCCTCCATTGATATCGCCGCCGATATAGTTGGGATTGTAGCGTTGCAGGTCTTCGCTGTTCATCACATGCCTGGCGAGGATCCGCTCCCGGAAACCCGGAGCAAAACGCTCTACCTGGTTCTCTATGATCTCGGTTAGATCTTTCCGTGAGCCGTGGGGAGTATGGCAGTAAGCCCATGCCGTATGCTTTCCCTCGGGGGCACGGGTGTTGTCGAACAGGCTTTGCTGGGCCATCAGCACAAAAGGCTTATCGGCATGGATGCCGTTCATGGCCTGCCTTTCAGACAATGCGATCTCCTCCAGGGTATTGCCGATATGTACGGTGCCTGCCCTATGGCATTCATCTGCACGGAAAGGCACGGGACCATCCAGTGCCCAGTCTATTTTGAAAACGCCCATCCCGTACCTGTAACGGTTGAGCTGCCATTTGTATAGAGAAGAGAAACGATAGCCCGCCATCTGCATTAACTGCCTGGGCGTAACGTCCAGCAGCAGGGCCTTCCAGGAAGGCAGTTGATCCAGGGAATGGATATAATGATTGGTTTCGATAACGCCTCCCAGCGACTCGAAATAAGCTCCCAGCGCATTGGCAATGGATTGCGAGCCTCCCTTTGGGATCGGCCATCCTTTGTGATGGCCTGCCGCCATCAACACCAGCGCAATGGCCGAGGTGGCGGCATTGGTGAGAGGCATCATGGAATGTGCCGCCATACCGGCCCAGAGGCCGCGGGCGGCGGTGGTCTGAAAACGCTTGGCCACTGTAACGGCCGGTGCCAGGGCCTTCATCCCAAAGGCTGCCAGCTTGAACGGATGACCGGGAATGCCCAAAGGCCCAAGGATATCGGGAACAATGGATGACCAGTCGTTCACCACCGGACGGATCAGATCGATATAAGCCTGTTCATCCTTTCCCAATGCAGCAGCGGTATGCTCCAGCGAGGGGCTGAGAAAGGCCGCTGTACCATCATCGAAAGGATGCGCTGCCGCAAGCTCGGGGAAGATATACTCCAGTCCAAAACGGTGCAGGGGTAATGTTGAGAAGAAGGGCGAGCTCACTGCCAGCGGATGTACTGCTGAACAGATATCGTGATGAAATCCAGGCAGGGTCAGCTCTGCTGTGCGCATACCGCCACCAATAGTGGACTTGCCCTCCAGCAACAGCACTTTCTGCCCCACCTGTTGAAGGGCAATGGCAGCCGCCAACCCATTGGGGCCTGCACCTACCACCACGGCATCGAAGTCTGTTCTGTTCATACGATTACTACAGAACGAATTTACTATCAAAGAGGAAAGAAAAGAATGGAAAGTTTCCGGATGGCAGGATTGAGGGGTTGAAGGCCTATATAACAATATAACAAAAATGGCCGGCTCTTTCTGAGCCGGCCATATAATTATCTCAATGTAAGCTTATTTCAAATTCGCTTTCAGCAGCCCGATCGCTTCTGTTGCATCTTTCTCTTCTGTAAGATCGAATACGGAAATGGTCTTACCATTTACAGTGAGATTGGCATTGCTAACGATCTTCTCTACCTGCTCAGGTGTGAAGTTGGCAGCCAGGGCTTTACCAAAGCTGAAATCACCAAAGGCTTTGATCTTACTGTTATCGGCAAAATCAGAGTTATAGCGTCTCAGTTCTACCAGCGCTTCAACAGGGCCAGCAGAAAGGTGAACACCATTCACGCCCTGAGAAACCTCTGCCAGTCCGAGTTTGGCCTGATTGTTCAGGAACTCGCGACGAAGGCTGCCTTCATTGGCATTGTTGGGATTGGTAGCACCGATAAAGTTGTTACGGGCATCGCTCCAGTTGAGATCACCGCTGAGGGTCATCACAACGATGCTTCTACCTTTTTCAGTGAAATGCTTCAGTTGACGTGGATGGAAGCCATTGATCACATAAACTATTTCGCTATCGATCTTGATATCCTCAGCATAGGTACCGCCGGCCAGTTTCTTGTTCTCCTTGTTCATCCAGAGATAATCGAGGGAATAAGCATTGAAAACAGGGTATTGCTCCAGGAACTCAACACCACCGAGGAGTTTCACATCGGAAGCAGATTTTCCATAAATGCTGCTGAACTTTTCGAGAGCCGCTTCCGAGAGGCTGTTCTTGGCATCTGAAGCGATCTTATTGATCACACCATAGTGTTGTGCGATAATATTGTATTGCTCCAGGTATTTTGCAGAAAGTACTTTCACATTGTGGATGGTCAGGCCGAAATGGCTGATCCTTTCGCGCACCAGTTCCAGAACTGCTTCAAGGTTAATGGTATCAGAGGCCAGGGTGATCTCAGGCTTGATGAAAAATAAGAACTCATTCTTTCCAACAGGGGCAGTAGGATTGGAATAGATCTCTTCAAAGAAAAGCTTTTCTTCCTGTGCTTTTTTAATACTGCCGATGATGCTGGCGGAGAGTTGATCGGCTGTAACCGTTGTATTGCTCATTGTTTTTTAAAAATTTCGGCAAAGATATCCGGTTTTTTCCGGTTTTTTTTGGCAATTTTTTGCGTTGGAGATCATACTGAGTTCCGGCCCAAACCCTTGCCAGACAAGCCCTTTCATTTTCCGGGTAGCGGTTTACCATCCTGAAATAGCCTTTTATTTGGTTTGTGGTGCCCTGATTGCCGCAGTATGTTTGCATTATCAAAATAGCCACCCGCCCGGCGGTGGTGCCAAACAAAAGCAGTACTGCACTGCCACATGAATTGATCGCTTGCCTTCCACGATTGTCTCCAATGAACAGAGATTGAATATTAAGCGATCATTAACTTTTAAAATATACAATTATGAATAACGTAGTTAAGACCTTCCTGTCATTAGTAACCGTTCTGGTTCTTTCAACTGTAGCATTCGCAAACGGAGAAAAAGCGCCTAAAAATACCACCAACTCCATCGAAGTTAAACATATCGGCAACTATGAGAATCAGCCTATCTTCCAACTGAACCTCACTACTGCCGAAGCAGATGAATTCACGATCACACTGCGCGACAGCGACGGAAACGTACTGTATTCAGACAAAGAGAAAGGAACAAGCATCACAAGGAAATTCCTCCTTACCACACAAGAGATCGGAGATAATATTGTTACTATCGAGGTAAGATCAAAGAAAAGTCCTAAAGCTGAAGTATATACGATCAACAGGAAACAGAACCTCATCGAAGAAATGTTCGTTACCCGGGTCAAGTAACATGTAATTAAGTTGTAGTTAAGAGATAAGTGTTTGAAGAAAAAGGTTGCCCTCCGGCAACCTTTCTTATTGCCCCTGATCAAACCGGCGGGCTATTATGCATTCGGGCAGCCAAAAAAGACCTTTCGTCTCCTTTACCCTATCCTGAATACCTCCCATATGTATCTTTGGCCTCATGTATTTTTTCATGGCACACCCCTCATGAAATCCTTTACTATGGCCAGCTTGCAGCAAAAACTATTCAGGAATGTAACCACCGGGGAATTACTCGGCTGGCTGCTCTATGTATTGATCTGGAGCACTTTCAACCTGTGGGATGCAGCTACAAAGATCATCTTCACTATCCCTGTCTGGTGGCTGTTCTTTGTATTGCTCCACCAGGTTTCGCTCAAATACAAGTTGCTCCTGCACCTGATCACGCTTCCCGCCTTCTGTTATACCTGCCTGCTGGTGAAACAATCCAATCCCGGCCTCTTTAACAATCAGCATTCTTCCATATGGGATCTTTACAGCACGGCCCTTTTCTATTTCAGTGAGTTCGCAATTTTTCATGGATATAGCTACAGACAGCAATTGGATCGCCGGCATATCCGCGAGCAAGAGCTCCTGGAACTGAATTATCAAACTGAGATCAATGCCCTCAAAGCCCAGATAGAGCCACATTTCCTGTTCAATACTCTCAACAGCATCAGCGCCTCCGTGCCTCCTGCTATGGAAGAAACAAGAGTATTGATCGCACAACTAGCGGATACATTCCGGTATGCCCTGAAAGTAAGTGAAAAGCCACTGGTAAGCCTGGAAGAAGAGCTTGTGTTTGTGCGGAACTGGTTGGGACTGGAAAAACAACGATTCGGAAAAAGATTGGAGCTGATCTATGATATCGACGCAAGTACGCTCCGTGCTCCGGTGCCGCCGATGATACTTCAGCCTTTACTGGAAAATGCGCTGGCACATGGGATCAGCCCGATGGTGAATGGGGGCGCGGTTACTGTGAGTTGCAAACAGGAAGGGAAAGATGTTCGCATAAGCATCACTGATACAGGAGCCGGCTTCGATGGCCCCCTGGAAACTATCTTCAACCGGGGCCTGGGCCTGAACAATACATCCCGAAGATTGGAGAAACTCTTCGGTGAGCCTTTGATCATTTGCCGGAATCCGCACGGCATGTGCTTTTCATTCCGTATTCCCCTTTCTTTTCTTCCCTCTTCCCGGCAAATGATACAACTGCCCGATGCTGAAAGGTCAGCATGGTAATTTCTACTAATTCAGTTTCTCGAGTTTATCTACAAGCGCCTGGGCTATCTTCTGGATCTTGGAGGTTTCCAGGTCAGCCAACTGGCGGGCCTTTCGGGCAGCTTTCAACCCTTCTTCTTTATATCCTAACACATAGCAGCATTCGGCCAATGTTCCCTGGTTACTGTACTCTTCGGGCTCCAGCTCAACGGCCAACCGGGCCATTTCATAAGCCTGTTGCTGAATGGCCGTATCCCCATTGGCCATATACCCCGCCCTTCTGGCTATGAAGCTCAGGTCAGCGGGAATATTGCGGAAAGCACCAGCCTGTGCAGTTCTTGCCACTGCCAGGAATCCTTCCGTGCTCTTGTTGGTGAGATAATATTCGATCTGCAACATCACAGCACTTCTTTGCGAAGCATAGCTGGTATCGCGAAGCATGAGAGTCAGTTTTGCGAAAAACTCTTTGTCCCTTTTCTGACGGATCATGCCATACATACTGGAACTGGCCAGTTGACTCAGTTTGGCATCGATAGCTGCCTTATCGGCGAATTTCGAGAACAAGGGTTGATGACCGATCAGATAGCTTCCCAACCTGTCTTCCTCATCACGCGCAAAGGTTTTGATGATGGTCCAGCCGAGCGCACTGTTCAATTCTTCGTCCTTCACCTTTTGTACCAGTTCATTCCTTACCTTATCGAATTGCGCACCATTCACCCGCTGCAGCACGATCGCATAATCCGTGAGCAATTGAAGTGAGCGGTCGCCACTATTGAATTTCTTTTCCATATCAGCCAGTGTATTACCTGGCTTGCTTGCGCGTTTTGCTTCGGTCATGAACTCCTGGGTACTCATCCTGGAACCGGTCCGGTGCACCTGGTTGCCTTTAGCATCCAGGAAAAGATAGGTTGGGAAAGAAGTTACTTTATACTTCTCGCGAAGGGCCACGCCTTCACCTTTTTCCATATCTATCTTGAAATTGATGAACTGCTTGTTGAAATACCCGAACACGGTATCGTTCACAAAAACATTTTTCTCCATCCATTTACAGGGCGCACACCAGGATGTATAACAATCCACGAATACCAGTTTCTTTTCTTTCGCCGCTTGTTCCAAGGCCTCCTTGAAACTGCCATTGGTGAACTGAATGGTATTGGTTTCCTGTGCAAAAAGGGAGATGCTGCTGAAAAGCAGCAGCAGCATCCCGGGTACATGTTTGAAAACTGACATTGATAATTTTTTTATAGCTATTAGTATCCCGGATTCTGGATCACAACACTATCCGACAATTTAACGGTGTTGTAAGGCAGTGGGAGGATGTATTGGTTGACAGATTTGATATTGGGCTTTACAGTTTTGATATCCAGGTCACCGTTAGTAGTGTACCGGATAAGGTCGAACCACTCTTCTCCGCTTTCTGCACCCATTTCAAGTATTTTTTCCCTGCGGATCAGGCTCAGCAGTTCTGCGGGATCATTGCTGGTGATCTCATCCATCACCGCTCTTTTGCGGATCTCGTTGACGGCATCCCTGGCATCCTGCAGGCTGCCATTGCTGCGAACTACCGCTTCGGCGCGGATCAGGTAGAGCTCTGCCAAACGAAGGAAATACTCGGTATCTGCATTGAGTGTGGTGGAAGATGCTCCGTTCCAGTACAGCGTATTGTTGAATTTCTTGTTCCTCAATTCGCCATTTATTGCGCGGGTAAGGGCCGCCGTATCTCGCTTATCGCCCGCCAGAGCCGTCTTGTAGGCCTCCGAAGGCAGATAGGAAGAACGAAACATGAATGCCTTGTTATTACGATCGCTCTTGTCGTCGTAAGGGGTCTGGAACATGGCTTCCGTGGGATTGACGATCTTCTTGAAGAAAATATCATAGAATGTTTTCTCCAGTTTGAACGGTCCTTCATCGATCACCTGTTTGGCAAGTGTGGCTGCATTGGCATAGTCCTTCATATAAAGGAGGACTTTCGCTTTCAGGGCTTTTGCCGCCTGGCGGGAAGCGTAGAAAGTGGAAGTGAATGAAGGGCCTTTTTCGATGGCATAATCCAGGTCTGCCAGGATGAAATCATAGGACTGTTTCACAGTGGATCTTGGCTCGGATTTGGCAGAAGTGATCGGTTTACTTTTGATCACGATACCATATTTGGAGCTCAGATCATAGAACTGTCCATAGAAACGAAGCAGGTAAAAATGTCCGAGGGCCCGGAGGAACCTGGCTTCGCCAACGATCTCATCCCTTCTGGGATTGGTGGTCTCTATCAGGGGGGCTTTCTCGATGATATGATTGGCATTACTGATCACCGCATACCATTTGGTGTACATGGCATCCAGTACATAGTTCTGCGGGTCCACTTCATTGTTCTTGTACATGGCTTCGGAAGCGGTGCCGGAGGAACCGAGGTCCATAGTGCCACCCATCAGGCAGGCACTGCCTGGATAGTACACCACCAGTTCAAGTCCTGTTTTCAACACGCTGTATGTTCCAAACAGCGCACTCTGTGCTTTGGGAATGGAAGTGATGGCCTGGTCTTCTGCAAGCTGGTTGATAGGGTCCAGGTCGGTCACGTCAACCAGGTTGCAGGAGCCTACTGAAAGCGCCAGCGTAACCAATCCTGTTATATAGATATTCTTGTGCATGATCGGTACATTTAGAAGTTAGCGGTTAATCCGATGGTGAAAGTCCTTGTCAATGGATAGATATTGGAGTCGTAGCCTTGTGCGAAGTTGTTGGAAGGGGCGGTATTCACTTCCGGATCCAATCCTTTGTACCCGGTAAGAACGAATACATTACTAACGGAGCCGTATATGCGAATACTGCTCAGGTACATACTTCTCAGCAAATTGCTCTTCAGCAGGTAATTCACCTGGAGATTTTTCAGTTTGAAGAAGGAAGCATCTTCGATGAAATAATCGGAGGCGCGGCCATTCTGGTTGGGATCGGTGGCTACCAGCCTGGGCAGGTTTGAATTCGGATTTTCAGGAGACCAGGCATTTTTGATCAGGGTTGAATAATTGTTATTGTTATTATTGAATACAACCATATCCTTATACCCGGAATTGTACAGCCTGTTGCCATAGGAGAAATTGAAGAGGGCGCTGATCTCGAGGTTCTTGTAGCGGAAAATATTATTCCAACCTCCGTAGAAATCAGGCTCTGATTTCCCAAGCACACTGATATCGGCAGACGTGATGCGACCATCGCCGTTCACATCCACGAATTTGAAATCCCCCGGGCTGGTCTTTGCAGACTGGTAAGTGCCGGTGGGCGATTTTGCGTTCAAGGCATCGATCTCTTCTTTGGTTTGGAAGATGCCGGCCACTTTGTATCCTTCGAAATATCCGATGGGTTGGCCTTCCTTCATGTTCAGATAAGAGCCACCATTCAGCCTCAATACCTTGCTGCGATAGCGTGTGAAATTGAGGTCAACGAGGTAGGCGAAATTCTTATTGTTCACCACATCGCTTCCTAACTGGAACTCCCAGCCCTTGTTGAGGAAGTCGCCCAGGTTGGCGCTTTGCTTCATACCACCGGTTTCGCGAATGATATCACGATCCAGGATCAGGTCGTGCGTCACTTTCCTGAAATATCCGATAGAACCGCGCAGCTTATTGTTGAACATATTGAAATCGATAGCGGCATCCAGCAGGTTGGTGGTTTCCCATTTGATATCCGGATTGGGAATGGTATTCACGGCAACGGCATTGTTACCCCCATAATAATTACCGGATTTGAAGAAAGTGGAATACTGGAAGTCTGCGAAGTTGGCGGATCCCGTTTTTCCATAAGATACGCGCAACTTCAGGTCGCTGCAGGTTTTGTTACCCAGCATGAAATCCTCCCTGGAGATACGCCATGCCAAAGCACCCGAGGGGAAATAGCCCCAGCGATTGGATGGACCGAACTTGGTGGAATTATCAGCACGCCCCGTGAAGGTGGCATAGTATTTTCCTGCATAGTTGTAATTGGCGCGCAGGAAATAGGACGCCAGGCCACTGATAAAGCCGCCACTGGCGTAGGTTTGCATGGATCCTGCAGAGCCCACATTGTTCAACACTTCATCATCGAGGAAGGTGGTACTGTTGAGCGATGTAAAATCCGACCTCACCAGGCTATGCGACGTACCAGCCACAGCATTGATGGCATGATCGCCGAAGCGCTGGGTGTAAGTAAGCGTATTATCGAAAATACGGGAAGAGCCGCTGTTGATATAATCAGACCTGGAGCCTCTTCTCTTGTTCCTGATCTCGAACACATCTGTGGAAGGCGTATACTCTTCTTTTGTTCCCTTGGTGGTAGTAGCGGAAAAAGTGGAGCGGAACAATAAGCCTCTGATGATCTCTATTTCTCCGAAGAAAGAGGTCTGCACCCCCTGGCTCTTCATTTTGTTGAGTTGGCGCATCCTGGCCACAGGATTGGAGGTCACACTGTCCGGTGAAGCTCCATAATTGCCTTTGAGATCATATACTGGTACATCAGGACGGTACCGGGCAAGCAGATAATACTGGCCCGTACCGGAGCCATTGATCTCATTCAGGCTGAAGTTGATATTGGTTCCAAAGCGGAGTTTGTCAAATAAAGTGGTCTCAAGGTTGGCACGCAGGTTCTGTCTTTCAAAATCAGTGTTCCTGATCGGGCCATCCTGGCGGCCGATGCCGCCGGAGAAAGAATAGATCGTATTGCCATTGGGGCTTCCACCACTGACATTCAAATATATATTGCTGAAGTTACCGGTACGCAGTACTTCTTTTTTCCAGTCTGTATTGGCATCAGGATAGGCAATATAATTGAGGGGCGAAGTACCGTTGTTGGTATAGGCCTTGCTCACCACATCATGATATTCGTCTGCATTCATCATGGAGTATTGCTTCACAAAACGATCCATGGCATTGTTCACATCGAAAGTGATATTGGGCTTGTCGCCCTTTCTTCCTCTTTTCGTGGTTACCATCACCACCCCGTTGGCGCCCCTGGAACCATAGATAGCCGTTGCAGACGCGTCTTTAAGGATATCAATACTTTCAATATCATTGGGGTTAATATTGGCCAGCGGAGAGATCTTGTTCCTGCTATCATTCTGATAGGCCTGATTGCCGAAACCATCTCCCATTTCCATTGGGATACCATCGATCACATACAGCGGTTCATTGGTACCGATGGCAGACGTACCACCCCTGATCCTGATGCTGGCAGCAGCACCGGGAGCACCGGTAGACTTGATCACCTGCACACCCGCCGCACGGCCGGTGAGCATCGCATCAAAATTGCCCGTGTTCATTTTATTGAGCTCATCCCCTTTCACGGAAGACACGGAACCAGTCACATCTTTTTTGTTCATCTGTCCGTAACCTACTACCACTACACTTTCCAGTTGCTTATTGTCTTGCTTCAGAATGATGTTCAGTTGATCCTCGACAGCCACCACGTCCTTTCCTTCATAACCAGCAGAGCTGAACTGCAACATATTCTTTCCTTCAGGAAGGCTCAGTTCAAATTTTCCCTCATTACCGGTATACACCCCGCGGAAAGATCCCTTTACCTGAACGGATACACCGGCAAT
>JAGIAP010000126.1:0-3124 GCA_017744805.1 Chitinophagaceae bacterium
ACACTACTACTGCCATTAAAAGGGTAAGGATCCTCATAGGTTGTCTCAATAATGGTGTCTTCATCTTCAATTTGTTTTAATAGCTGATACGTTGTTTCAACTGCAAAAATACCCGCGGCCCCAAGCTGCACCAATCCTACGAAACATGGTTTTTGCACTACCAGTTTCCCGGTATTTTTCCACTAGTTCATCATTTCATCCCCAATTATTGTTTATTTGCTTCATGACGCGAAAAATCCGCCTGATCACCCTATTACTGGCATTCAGCGCCTGGGGCAATGCCCGGGCCCAAAGCAAGCCAAACAGGTATACGGATAGCCTGGATGCCATTGTGCAGAATGGGAACGATAGCAGTAAGGCCGCTGCGGCACTACTGCTTTCCTATTACTGGGTTGCACGGGATACCAGTAAAAGCCGGCAGTTCATCGATATGGCCAGGGCAGCAGCCACAAAATTCCCTTACCAGTATGCCCTCTCATATTTCTATGAAGGCGTATTGTTCTATATGGAATCGGATATCCCTAAGAGTGAGACCGCTTTCATGACCGCCAATGAAAAACTGAAAGCCTTCGATACAAAAGAAGCCATCAGCTTCCGTTCCCAAACCTGGCATAATTACGGGATCCTTCAACAAGCGAAGGGAGATGAGGAAGGCTTTGCCAGGATATTGATAGATGAAAGCATCCCGCTGGCAGAAAAAGCAAAGGATACGGCTTATCTCGGTAAGAATTACCTGGACCTTGCCATCGTTTTCAAGAACACCCAGCAATACGATAAGGCTGTCACCTATTTGCTGAATGCCATCAAAACCTTTCAGGCGCATACATCCGATCGGGCCACCAACAATACCACGCTCAACCTGATCAATGCCTGGACCACCCTGGCGGAGAATTATGTACTGATGGGCAATAATGAGAAGGCAAAGCCTGTGCTGGATACAGCCCGCGACTGGCTGAAACGAAAGCCTAATGAGCATTTGATAGTAGATTACTATTCTGCCGAAGCCCTTTACAATGTAGCAGTGAAAAGATACAGGGAGGCTCTGGTAAGTGTGGACAGTGGTGTTGCCAAAGCGAAAGCGCAGGGCAGGGAATATGATGAGCATCGCTTGTTGCTGCAAAGATTCTATGCGCTCTTCAACCTGAAACAATATACCGAAGCAAAGGAGGTATTGAATATCCTCCTGCGATCCGACATGATGATGACGCTGCTTAGCAGCAGGCTGGAAGTTTACAAAAGCCTGGCGGAGACCAATGCCGCCCTGGGCGCCTGGAAGCCCGCTTATGAATGGCAGATACGCTATAGCCAACTGAGTGATAGCATCAATGCCAGTCGCCTCAAATCCGAGATCCACGATATGGAGATCAAGTATGGCAATGCCGAAAAGCAGAAAGCCATCGAGACCCTGAAAATGGAAAATGAGCGATCCTCCCTCTCTGCCCGGAATACCAGGCTGATGATCTGGTTCCTCGCCTCCGTATGTGTACTGCTCTTTATCCTGGCCGTTGTAACCTGGTTGTATATGCGCAATAATAAAAGGCTCTCTCAACAGAAAGATCTTTTCCACCAGCAGCAACTGCGGGAAATAGAGCAACAACAGCAGATACATGTAGGCCATGCCCTCTTGCAGGGAGAAGAGCGGGAGCGCCGCCGCGTGGCCGGTGATCTGCACGATGGCCTGGGCGGACTATTGGCCGGGGTGAAGATGAACCTTACGGGAATGGTGGCGGAGACCCAAACGAAAGATTTGAACAGGGTAGTGGCACAACTGGATCATTCCATCAGCGAGCTGCGTCGTATCGCCAGGAATATGATGCCCGAAGCTTTACTGAAATTCGGACTGGAAACAGCTTTGAAAGAAGCCTGCGAGAACCTGATCTCGGATAAAGTGAATATCCGGTTCCAGACCTATGGCATACGTTCCGATATCCCGCATGAGAAACAGCTCACTATATACCGCATCGTTCAGGAGCTCCTGAACAACGCCATCAAACATGCATCTGCAAACGAGATCCTGTTGCAATGCAGTCAGAACGCCGATACTTTTTTCATCACCCTGGAAGATAACGGAAAAGGCTTCGATACCAGCGCCATCAGGAGCTTCAAGGGCATCGGCCTGAGTAATGTAAAGAACCGGGTGGACTATCTCAGCGGAAGGCTGGAGATCAATTCCACCGTCAATGAAGGAACTTCCATAAATATCGAATTGAATGTTGGAGAATAATGAATTGATCCAATTGGCTATCGTAGACGATCATCCCGTGGTGATCGAAGGCCTGCAGCGACTCCTCGGTAGCAAAGATTATTTGAATGTTGCCGGTACCTTCACTTCCGGCGCCGATTTCCTGGTCTTCATGAAAGACAACCGCACGGATATCGTACTGCTCGATATCTCTCTGCCCGATACCAATGGCATGGAGCTTTGCAAAGAGATCAAGAAACGCTCGCCAGGCACCTGCGTGCTGGTGCTCAGCAACCATAGCGAAAGAAGCATCATCATGCAGATGTTGCAGAATGGCGCCAGTGGCTACCTCCTGAAGAATGCATCGGCAGACGAGCTCCTGAATTGCATTCATGAAGCGCTGGCCGGCCAGATCACGTTCAGCAACGAGATCAAACAGATCATCGCCCGCCCTTCGGCCCATGAGCTCAAGGAAGTGCCGCAGCTCACCCGAAGGGAAAAAGAGATCCTGCACCTGATCTCCGATGGTATGACCACTCCACAGATCGCCGGAAAACTCAATCTCAGTCAACTGACCATCGAGACCCACCGTCGTAACCTGCTCCAGAAATTTGATGTGAACAATGTGGCCGCGCTCATCAAAGTGGCCGTTCAGCAGAACCTGATATAAAATATTCCCATCCTGTACCGCCACTCGCCTCCCGGTGAGTGGCTTTTTTTATTCGCTTCCGGCATGCTCCCCAAATTTTAATTTGGCCCGCATCATTATTTCCCTACATTTGGTTATCCAGAAATTGGTCAACCAATTTTTCAAGAACTCAAAACGATTGTTAACCCCTGATCCCTCAATCAATTGCGAGGGGGGAAATGCAAACCAGCTTGCTTTATGGGAAAGATCAACCTCCTGCTTCTCTGTTTACTGTTCAGCCTGGGCTCGGTGGC
>JAGIAP010000126.1:3134-14775 GCA_017744805.1 Chitinophagaceae bacterium
GGCCCAAACCCTGAAGGGAACTGTTACAGACTCCAAAACCGGCGCTCCGGTGGCAGCCACGGTCAGCGTGGCCGGCGGAAAGAATGCCCACGCCACTACGGACGACAATGGTAATTTCCGGCTCAAAGTGCCCAGCCTGAAAACCAGCAGCATCATGATCACGGCGGTGGGATACAAATCCCAGCTTATTGCCCTGGACGGCAAGGATTCTGTGGCCATCAAACTGGTGAACAGTTCTACCGTTCTCGATGACGTGATCGTGATCGGTTACGGCGCCCAGCGCAAATCCCATCTTACCGGCGCCATTTCAAAACTGAAGAATGAAAATCTCGATGAGATACCTACCAGTAGCCTTGACAGGGCACTGATCGGGAAGATCGCGGGCGTAACCGTTCAGAACCTCAGTTCAGAAACAGGCACCAGCCCCAGGGTGCGGGTGCGTGGCCTCAGTTCTATCAGTGCCAATGCCGATCCGCTGGTAGTGGTGGATGGCCACCCTGTACCGGATGGGCTGAGCATGGTGAACCCATTTGATGTGGAGAGCGTGGAAGTGCTGAAAGATGCGGCCTCTGCCGCCATCTACGGTTCGCGCGGCGCCAACGGGGTGATCATCGTTACCACCAAAAGCGGCAAGACCAACAAGCCCCGATATACCGTCAAGGCCTATTCGGGGATCAAATCCGCGTACAAGCTGCATCCCATCATGAGCACCAGCGAGTATACGGAAAAGCTCTATGCCGAAGCGGCCCTGCGCGAAAAAGACCCCACCGTTTCTGCTGCCAACAAGAACCTGATTACCCCGCAGGAGAAAGCCCGTTACCTGGTGGAATCCGTGCTGCGTAATGGCGATGGCACCAACTGGCAGGACGAAGCCCTGCAAAATGCGCGTATGAACAATGTGCAGATCGGTGTTTCCGGAGGGAAAGAGATCCGCTACTATATTTCGGGTAACTATCAGAGTGATCAGGGTATCATGATCCATAATACCTATGATCGTATCAATATGAAGGCGAAGATCGATGGTAACCTCAGCAAGAGAGTGAAATTCGGCATCAACTTCAATCCTTCCTATACGAAGAATGAATTGCCGGCCGTGAATTTCACTGACTACTACCGTTTCTATTCCGGCTTGCCCGTTCGTCATACCGCAGCCACTGCGGCCTTCGTGAACCAGAACCCCACCTGGGCCAATATCCGTCCGGGCGACTGGGCCCAGGCCAGCCATTTCTCCAATCTCGTGTACCAGGGATATATGCCCGATGGCTCCTACTATAACACCTATGCCGAACCGAATTTGACCGAAGGAAAAGTGATCCCTTTCTCCAGCAGCAACAATACACCCCGTTCCATTGCCGACAGGAGTGAGCGGTACAGTTATAATTACCGTATGCTCACCGGCGCTGACCTCAGCATCGGCATCCTCAATAACCTGGAGCTGAAATCCAGTGTGAGCGCCTATTTCAATCAAACGGAACTGAACACTTTCCAGAACAAGAATGCAAAGGCCGATGGTGAAGTGAGCAGGGGAACACAGAATATCAAACGGATGATCGATCTGCTCTGGGAGAATACACTGAACTATAATACCAGCATGGGGGATCATAATTTCTCGGGGCTCCTGGGTTTCACCGCTCAGAAAACGAATACCAACGAGAACCAGATCACCGGCCTCAACCTGCCGAGTGATGATATCAAAACCCTCAACCAGGCTTCCTCCTTTGATGTTGCAGGCACCTACACCCAAAAGATCCCGGTGGGATTGCTCAGCTACCTGGGACGCATTACCTACGATTACAAAGGCAAATATCTTTTCTCTGCCTCGCTTCGTGCAGATGGCAGCGGCTATTTTCCCAAAGGCCAGAAATATGGATGGTTCCCCGCCGCATCGCTGGGATGGCGCGTGAGCAGCGAGAAATTCATGGAGAATATCGACTGGCTCAGCAACCTGAAGCTACGCACCAGTTACGGTGCCACGGGTAATAACCGGATCGAGCCTTTCGCTTACCTGGAACTACTGAATATGGCCAATTATTCCTTCGGAGGCGGCACTGGCACCCTCAACAATGGCCTTGCTGCCAATAATGATGTATTGCCCAATGTGCTCACCTGGGAACGGACCTTCCAATACAATGCAGGTATCGATGCCGGCCTCTTCAAAGACCGCATCACCATGAGCCTTGAATATTATAACGGAACTACCGATCGTCTGCTCTTCAAACAGGGCACCATGAGCTTCTCTGGTTCCAACCAGTTCTGGAACAATATCGGGAAGGTAAGGAATGAAGGGTTCGAGATCGAGCTCACTTCCCATAACGTAAAGAACAAGGCCATTGAATGGTCTACCTCTCTGAACGTTTCTGCCAACAAGAACACATTGATCAATATCGGGGGAGAGGACCACCAATACAATTACGGCGAGCGCAATGAGATCTATGCCGCCATCGCCGGTTCACCTTCTGTTCAGTTCTTCGGCTACAAAACAGATGGGGTATGGCTTTCAGATGCGCAGATCGCTGAGGCGCAGGCGGCAGGATATACCAGTTCATTATCCAAATATTTTGTGGCCGGTGGTCTGAAATTCGTGGATCGCAATGGTGATAAGAAGATCGATGAAGATGACAGGATGGTGCTGGGTACGCCCTTCCCGAAGTTCACCTGGGGCATTACCAATAATGTGAAGTACAAAGGATTCGATCTCAGCGTGGTGATCCAGGGTGTGCAGGGCAATAAGATCCTGAATGGCGATGCCTTCTACAATGAATCCAAATGGTATAATAAGAATTACAATACTGCAGGCCGTTGGGTGAGCGCTGCCAATCCCGGTGATGGCAAAACGCCTTATGCCAGCAATGGTGCGGACTGGATGCTGACAGACTATGTGGTGGAAGATGGTTCCTATGCCGCGCTGCGCAGTGTGGTGCTCGGCTATACGGCGCCGGTGAAACTGGTGAAAAGAATGAAGCTGGGCAATGTACGTTTCTATGCTGCGGGTGAGAACCTTTTCTTCATCATGGCGAAAGGCTATCGCGGTGTGAACCCGGAGGCGAGAACAACCAGCGGCACTTATGCGTCGCCATTGATCGATGGCTACCAGCGCGGAGGTTTCCCGCTCAGCAGAACGGTCACCTTTGGTGTTGACATCCTTTTCTAAACTATCATCAAACCAAGATCATGAAAGCATTCAATTATATACTTCCTCTCGGACTGCTGATCACAGGCAGCACGGCCTGTAACAAGATCATCGATCTGAAGCCGGAATCCAATGTTACCGTAGAGAACTACTACCGGAACTATGATGAAGTGAAAGTGGCGCTCACGGGCGTGTACAACGGCATGCAGAAGCCCCTGGAAACGGAATGGATGCTCACCGAGCTCCGCTCGGATATGAGCAAACAGGGATCGCCCAATAGTACTTCGGTGGCTAATATCGAGCTCAACGACCTCAATACCTATCTCCAGAATTCATCACATACCAAAGTATATGATTACTGGTTCTATACTTACAAAAATATCCGCAGCGCCAATTACGTGCTGAGAAGCCTGGGCGTTACATACGCCAACGGGCAGACGATGATGGGCACCGGCACTGCTCAAATGGATGATGACCAGAAAAGGCAGCTCGCCGGCGAAGCGCTGTTCATCCGCGCCTATCATTACTATAACCTGGTGCGCTTATTCGGAGGGATATTCATCATCACCGACCAGCAAACGCCTTCGCAGTTGAAGAAGATCGCGCGCTCGTCTGTGCCTGATTGTTATAAACTGATCGAAGCCGATCTCAAAGCGGCCACCCAATTCCTGCCTGCCATGAATTACAGCGCGCAGAAGCAGGAAGACCTGGGCCGTGTGACCAGTTGGGCAGCCAAAAGCCTGCTGGCCAAGCTGTACCTGCAACTGGGCCGGAAAACAGAGGCACTCGCTTTGCTGGATGATGTGATCGGCAATAGCGGCCATGCCCTGCTTTCTTCCTATGCCGATGTGTTCAGCATCAATAACGAAGTGAACAAAGAGATCATCTTCACCGTTCGTTTCAAAGCGGGTGGCCTGGGCCTGGGCAATTTCATGGCTAATACTTTTGCGGCACTCAACAGCGGTAGCGCCATCGTGAATGGCAACGGGTCAGGCCTGAACTATCCCACGGCCAACCTGGAAGCGAAATATATCGCTCCGGCCACCGGGTTTGCCGACAAGCGCAAATCGGCCACCATCGACCGGTATAACGCCCTTACCTATGTGAAGAAATTCCTTTCACCGGTAATGGTGAAGAATGATGCTGAGAATGATTTTCCCGTCATCCGGTTTTCAGATGTGCTCTTGCTGAAAGCGGAGGCGCTGGGCTTTACTGATGAATCAGTGGGCCTCATCAACCAGGTACGCGCCAGGGCTGGAGCGGGCACTTACCCCGGTACCGGTAATTTCAGTGCACAATTCTATCTCTATCCGGATGCTGGCCCGGAGGCCATCACGCCTGATAATTTTATCTACAAATTACTGGAAGAGCGCCGCATCGAACTGGCCTTCGAGAACCAGCGACTCTTCGATCTATACAGGACAGGAAAGTTCACGGAGCTGATGGAAGCATATTATACCTCGGAGTACGATGCGCATTACAAAAGGTTCAAACCCGCTATCCCGCTGGACGAGCTGAAGAGCAACCTGCATGTGAGGCCCTTGTTGCCGATCCCGCAGCGCGAGCTGGATACCAACAACGAGATAGAGATCGGCCAGAATGATGGCTATTGAATAACCCCTTTAATCACACTTTACGCCAGTCATATGAAATCATTACTGAAACGATTGTACCTGCTGCCCTTGCTGCTGTTGGTGATGTGTAAGAAGAAGGATGCTGTTTTGCCCGAAGGCACCCTCACCGCCAAGGACTATGTATACAATAATGCGATAAAGAAATTTGAGCCGCAGGAAACAGTGGGCGGATCACTCAGCACCAATTTCGAGATCAGAACAGTGTATTACTACCTGCAGCGCCAGGGAAAAACGGATTCCCTGCTCCAGATCGATTTTCCAAAGGAGGCAGGCATGAATTATGAATTTTCCCTGAAACCTGCATCCTGGTCGGGCGTGAACATGATCGGCTCCAAAGGCCTGAAAGTACTGGCCGTTCGTGATAACGCCACCAGCCTGGAGAGGATCATTTCGCTGACCTATTTCGATCCGGCAGCGCCCACCATCCCCGAACTGCCTGAAACCCTGACGCCTAACCTGACCGGCCAAACGACGATCACAGGCAAGATCAAATCGCCCACCGGCATTGCCAAAGTGGAGATACTGGACAATGCCAATGGCAATTTTGAACTGGTAGGCAGCGTTCCCGGCAATAATGCCAAAGAACTGGACCTGCAATACCAGTACGAATACAATGTGGGAGCGGGCCAAATGAAGGTAGTGGTGACCGATATCTATGGGCTAAAAGCTGAAAAAGTTGTACAGTTTGTAAATATTCCATTCAAACCAGTGATTACTTTTGCATCGGCGGTCCTGAAACTGGCATTGCCGGATGGAAAACCAGATGTGGAAGGGACCATCAAATCATTTTCAGCGCTCACCACCGTGAATGTATATATCGTAAAAGCAAGCGGGAACACCTTGTACCAGTCCATTACGCCGGTACCGGTGAGCAGTGCGCCCAATGAATTCAATTATACTTTTGATATTTCAGGCTTTCCGTTTGCGGATGATGTAACGGGTTGCAGACTGGAAGCGACGGATGCAACGGGGACTTCTGCCGGCAGTGTGCCCACGCAGATACTTCCTTTCTGGTACTGGAAAAATGTAACGATGATGTCGCAGGGTAATGCCACCACCAATTCGGGTAGCTGCTTCTTTATCGGAGAGCCGGGGAGACCTGTTGTAGGGGCCTGTGAGGCCAACGCTGAAGGATTGCATACGAAGATCGATATGGCCATCTTCACCAATAGTACGCCATTGCTCGCTTTCCAGAATCCATCCGCTATTTCCGCCGGTACGCTCACTACTTTCAAATGCAATGGCGTGAACTGGGATCCGCCGCTGCCGAATGCCAGTACCCTTACGAAAACGACCTATCGCGTACTCTCCGGTTCCGCCGAAACATCGGTGAGAGCCAAGCTGGATGCCATGAATTTCGATGACCTGGGAACGTCTACTTTCTTTGCAGGCGTGCAGGCCCCAACGGCCAGTGCGCCCAATAGCAGCACGTTTGCCACCAATTCCCTGATCTATGCTATCGCAACCAGGCCCGGCGAGAGTACAAAGAATATCCTGATCAAAGTGCAAAATGTAAGCGTGATACCTGTTCCCAACCAGGGCGTCTCTACCATTACGATGGATATATTGAAAGAAAAGTAAAACAACCAACCTATGTCTCAATCTTCTATCATTGAAACCATTAAAGCGATCGAAGTAGAATCGCCGGTAGACAAGATCATCCGTCAGTTGAAACAATTGATGAGCGATGGTTTGCTGAAGCCTGGCGACCGGCTGCCTGCGGAGCGTATCCTGGCGGAAAAATTCGGAGTGGGAAGGACCTATGTGCGTGATGCCATCAGGAAGCTGGAATTCTACGGCCTGCTGAAAACATCGCCCCAGAGCGGTACCTATGTGGCCAGCTATAATATTCAGATGATGGAAGGTATCCTCAACGATATCATCAATTTCAATAAGAACGATTTCTCTGCGCTTATTGAAGCACGTTATTATATGGAGATCAATGCCGCCAGGCTGGCCGCCCAACGCAGAACGGACGAAGACCTCGCCGCTTTGCGCGACGCTGTGGACGCCTATGATGCAAAGATCAACGGCAAGGAGAATGCCGTGCAGGAAGACATGTTCATTCACCTTAAGATCGCCAATGCTGCCAAGAACTCGGTGATGGAATCCATGCTGCTGCTCCTGCTGCCCGATATCATCCGCAATATCATCGAACAGAAGATCTGCGGCGAATACCGGAGCAGCGAGGCCATGGCCGAACACCATGAGATCCTGGAAGCCATTGCCGGTCAGGACGCCGATGCCGCAGGCCTCGCCATGGCCAATCACCTGGACGATATCCTGCGCATCAGCCGTAGTAAAACCACCTGGTAAACGCTAAAAAATTCAGGCTTTGAAAAAACGAAACAATCCGTTGTTGCTCACCGCAACCCTGCTGCTGGCCCTGAACGTAGGTTACAGCCAGCGCATACCCGTGAAAGATAATCAGGAATTGAGATCGGCTCTCTCCAAAGCAAAGCCAGGCGATAGCATCGTGCTCGCCAACGGCATATGGAAAGATGTTCCCATGCTGATCACCGCCAGCGGAACAGCAGAGAGGCCGGTTGTGATAATGGCTGAAACGCCTGGTGGCGTCAAATGCACCGGTAATTCCTTCATTCGATTCGGAAGCGACCATGTAACCGTATCGGGTCTGCATTTTTCGGATGGCTATGCAGTCAAAGAAGCGATTGTGGAATTCAGGAAATCGGATAATCTTGCCAATAACTGTCGCCTCACCCAATGTGTATTCGAGAACTTCAGCAAACCCAATCGTTCCGATGATGATCACTGGATCACCCTCTGGGGAAAGAAGAACCGCATCGACCACTGCGTCATTGGCAATAAGCTCAATACAGGCACTACCATCATCGTTGAGCTGAACGATGAGCGGTCCCAGCACAACGAACACAGTATCGACAGCAATTATTTCAAAGGCCGCCAACCTCTCGGATCCAATGGGGGGGAGACCATCCGTATCGGTGTGAGCCGCTATTCACTTACCAGCAGCAATACCCTGGTGCATCACAATTATTTTGAAAGATGCAATGGCGAGGTGGAGATCATCTCCGTGAAGAGTGGCAATAACCGGTTGACCGAAAACACTTTTTACGAATGTGAAGGCGGGCTGGTGCTGCGTCACGGCTCGGGCAATATCGTGCTCAACAATATTTTCATCGGGAACAACAAGCCTTATACCGGTGGTGTACGGGTGATCAACCCCGGGCATACCGTAGCCAACAATCTTTTCATCGACCTTGCGGGGAAAGGCTTCCATGGCGGGTTCACTGTGCTGAATGGTGTGCCCAATTCACCCCTGAACAGGTATATGCAGGTAACGGATGTGGAGATCCACCACAACACATTCCTGAATTGCAAGACCATCCTTTTCGGCGCCGGTAAGGATGAAGAAAGAACCTTGCCACCTGCGCGCGTCACGTTCAGGGATAATTTCATTCAAACCACCAATACAACAGTATATGAAGATGCCAATAATGATGGTGGCATCACGTTCAGGGACAATCGTTACTCCGGTAAATCCGTGTCAGCAGCCCCTGCCGGATTTGCTTCCGAAAAACCAACACTCACTGCTGTGTCATGGGCTGGTCAGCAATTCAAAATACCTGTGGTAAAAGAAGGAGCTGACCTCAGTAAACTGAACTGGATGAGCGCCGCCAATACCGGCGCCTCCTGGTTCAAGCCAGAACAGGTAACTGCTGGTAAGGTATCAGTGTATTCTGTGGCCGCCGCAGATAGTCAGCAACTGAATGCGATCATCGGCAAGGCCAATGCCGGAGATATCATCGAATTGAATGAAGCCGGCCTGTACAAAATCAACGAGCCGCTGCTGATCCGCAAGCCACTGGTGATCAAAGCCAAAACAGGATTGGCAGGAAAGCCCCAACTGGTCAGTATTTCAGAGAGTGGATTGGCGGGGTTTATCATCCTGGAGAGTGGTGGCAGCCTCAGCGCAGAGCGGATCGTTTTCAACAGCTCTTATGAAAATTATGGTGCGGTGAGATCGGGCATCAGTACTGGCTCCCAACCCGTGAGCGCGCATTATGTACTGAAAGTGGATGGATGTGAGTTCATCAATTTCGGTGAAGGCGGACATGTCTGCATCAGGGGCGCCAAAGGTACCTACGCGGATTCCGTATTGATATCGAATTCCATTTTTCGCGATAATGCCGGAGTAGGTATCGATTACGGAGCAGAGAAAGACGATAAAGGCATTTACAATGTGGCCTATCTGCGTATAAGCAATACCGTTTTCGCCAACCTGCTCAGCGGCGCTATCAATGTATACAGGGGAGGGAACGACGAAAGCACTACCGGCCCTTCAGTGAGCATCGATCATTGCACCTTCCACAATGTAGAGAATCGTATGCAGGGCACCGTGGTAAAGCTTATCGGTGTACAGGTGGCCAGTATCACCAATAGCGTGTTCAACTACAGTGGAAAAGGAGGACGGATCATCTGGTTCGAAGAGATGGCCTGGGATAAACTGAATATCGACTATTGCAATGTATTCGATAGCGGCCGCATCAGCACTTTCTTCAACAAGGCCACCGGCAAACATATCATCCGTAAGAAACCCCTGTTCCGTGACCTGGCCGCCAATGATCTCAGGCTGGCCATCACCACCGGCTTCTCCGGTAATGACGGTAAACCCATGGGCGTACTCTAATGAAGACTTTGATCATGAGAACAATTTTTCTTTCCATATCATTTATCGCAATCGGTTTGATGGCGCGGGCGCAAGGCCATCCTTCCATCATGTTGACGCAGCAGCATATCGATGCCGTTCGCAAAGGGATCAACGATTATCCCGTAATGGCCTCTTCCTACAAGACCGTGAAGAAAGACGCGGATAAAGCACTGAAGTCGGACATCGAAGTGCCCACACCAGCCGATGGCGGCGGTGGCGTAACGCATGAGAAACATAAAAAGAATTACCAGCAGGCCCTGGCCTGTGGCATCACCTACCAGGTGACTAAGGACGAACGTTATGCGAAATATGTCCGCGACCTGCTGCTGGAATATGCAAAACGATACAAAACCTGGGGCCGCCACCCCAGGCGCAAGCAGGAGCCCGGTGGAAAGATCTTCTGGCAAAACCTGAACGACTGCGTTTGGCAGGTGTACATGATCCAGGCATATGACTGCGTGTACAACGCGCTCAGCGCGGCCGACAGGAAAAAGATAGAGGATGATCTGTTTGCGGCAGTTGTGAAAGAGCTCAGCGAAGTGAATGGCGCCATTTTCAATAAAGTGCATAACCATGGCACCTGGAGCGTAGCTGCCGTAGGCATGACAGGATATGTTTGTGGAAAAAAAGAATGGGTGCAAGCGGCGCTGCATGGCAGCAAGCTGGACGATAAGGGTGGTTTTCTCGCGCAGCTAAATCAGTTGTTCTCGCCCGATGGCTATTATGCAGAAGGACCGTACTACCAGCGATATGCCATTCTCCCTTTCATGCTGTTTGCCAAAGCCATCCATCAATACGATCCCAAATTCGGTATCTATGATTTCAGGGAGAGCCTCTTGAAAAAAGCCGTCAATACAGCTTTACAATGTACTTACACCAATAAGGTGTTCTTCCCGCTCAATGATGCCATCAAGGACAAAACATACGAGACAGAAGAGATGGTATATGCCGTGGATATCGCCTACAGTGATATGCAATCGGGTGATGATCTCCTGGATATTGCACAGCAACAGGATCGGGTGATCATCAGCGATGCCGGCCTCAAAGTGGCAGAGGCCATCGCTGCTGGCAAAACGAAACCTTTTGCTTACAAGCCCATCTGGATCAATGATGGTGCTGATGGTAAGGGAGGTGGTATCGGCATCCTGCGCAGCGGCCCCAACAGCGATCAACTCTGTGTAGTGATGAAGGCCGGCACCCAGGGCATGGGCCATGGACATTTCGACCGGCTCAATCTCCTGGTGTACGATAATAACGGCGAAGTGTTCTCTGATTACGGAGCGGTCCGTTTCCTGAATGTAGAGACCAAGAACGGGGGCAATTATACCAAAGAGAACGATACCTGGGGCAAACAGACAGTGGCCCACAATACGGTTGTAGTGGATCAACAATCGCATTTCAACAACAATGAAAGAACAGGGGAGGAGCATACACCTGCTCTCGTACATTTCAGCGCCAATGCGCAAACCCAGGTGGTAAGCGCTGAAGAGAAGAATGCCTACAAGGGAACCAGTCTCTGGCGTACCGCAATCCTCTTCACGCCGGAAGGGGCCGACAAAGCCCTGCTGATAGATGTGTTTGCCGTCAACAGCGATCAACCGCATCAACTGGATCTTCCGTTCTGGTACCAGGGTCATATCACCGATCTGCCTTTCCCCGCAGAAATGAACGGTAAACAATTGCCCGCATTGGGGAATGATAACGGTTATCAACATCTCTGGCTGAATGGAACGGGCAATCCTTCCAAAGGATCACCGTATATAACTGTGTTGAATAACCGTAGATTCTATACCACTTCCTTTGTTGCGGATACAGCTACCCGGGTAAAACTGGTCAGCCTCGGCGCGCAGGACCCCAATCTCAACCTGCGTAATGAGAAAGCATTTATCCTCTCGCAGCCTGCCGCTACCAATCATTGTTTCATCAGCATCACCGAACCGCATGGCAGGAACAATACCATCGCTGAAGTGACCACCGGCGCCAATGCGCTCGTGAAGAAACTGGTGTTGACCGGCGCTACAAAGGATACGGTGAAATTCCAATTCGAATACAAAAAGAAAATGTATACAGTCAGCATCCGGAAGAATGATCCAAACTCCTTCCTGGTGATTGAATAAAAAACAAGATCATGAAAGCAAGCAGTGAATTTCAGTTTGAGCAGGAGATACCCTGGGAAGACCTTAAGAA
>JAGIAP010000127.1 GCA_017744805.1 Chitinophagaceae bacterium
GTTGAATTCGAGACCAAGCTGGATGATGAGATCCGCGGTGGCTCAGTTCAATTTGTGCCTGCTGTCAGCACCATCTTCAAGAAAAGGATCGATGAAACGGAAGCCATCTATAAAGATATCCTCAGCAAACCTTTCGATTTCAGTAAGGACGAATCAGTGAACCTCAATGCAGAGAAAGCTGATTATCCTAAAACAACCGCCGAACGCCAGGAATCCTGGAGAAAGCGCCTGAAATATATGACCCTCGACCGCTATGCTGAACTGCTCGCAGACCGCGAGAAGAACAGCGGTAAAGAAGGATTTGTAAAGAAAAGCGATGCGGAACTGGAAGCCGAAGCGCGCGACAGGGTGCTGAAGATCATGAACAGGACCTATGATCGCCTGAAATTCAAAGTGACCGATGATGATCGCTTCAATGAATATGTAAAGACCGTTTCCGAGTCGATGGACCCGCATACCACTTTCTTCCCGCCCGTTGACAAACGTTATTTCGACGAGCAGATGAGTGGACAATTCTTCGGCATCGGCGCCTCGCTCCGCGAAGAAGATGGTTTCATCAAGGTGGTGACCCTGGTAACAGGCAGCCCTGCCTGGAAATCAGGTGTATTCAATGTAGGGGATATCATCCTCAAAGTTGCGGAAGGGAAGGACGGGGAATGGGTTGACCTCACCGGTTATATCGTGGAAGATGCTGTGAAACTGATCAGGGGTAAGAAAGGCTCTGAAGTAAGGCTGACGCTCAAAAAAGCAGATGGGTCACTGAAAGTGGTGAGCCTGATCCGCGACAAGATACTACAGGATGAGACCTTTGCCAGAAGTGTAGTGATCAACACAGCACGTGGCAAAGTAGGGATGATCTACCTGCCCGAGTTCTATGCCAACTTCGACGATCCCCAGGGCGCCCGTTGTTCTGAAGACGTTCGCAAGGAGATCATCAAACTCAAAGAACAAAAAGTGGATGGCATCATCATGGACCTCCGCAACAATGGTGGTGGCTCCCTCTATGATGTAGTTCAGATGGTAGGCCTGTTCATCGAAGGCGGCCCCATCGTTCAGGTGAAAGACCGTGATGGTAAACCACAGATCTATTACGACCGGGACAAATCCGTTCTGTACGATGGTCCCCTGGCTGTAATGGTGAATGAGTTCAGCGCTTCCGCCTCTGAGATCTTTGCGGCCGCTATCCAGGACTACGACCGTGGCCTGATCATTGGCAGCACCACCACTTACGGAAAAGGGACCGTTCAGCGAAATATCGGTCTGGACAAGACCATGGGTATGCTCGATCCCAACAGTGATCTGGGTACTTTGAAGATCACGCTGCAGAAGTTCTACCGTATCAATGGCGGCTCCACTCAACTTCGTGGTGTCAGCTCAGATATTACCCTGCCAGATATTTACGAGTTTTCCAAACTGCGTGAAAAGGATAATCCGGATGCATTACCCTGGGATGAGATCCAGAAAGCAGGATACAACCGTTGGAAATACGGACTTGATCTGGCGCCGATCCAGAAAGCCAGTGAGGCCAGGCTGAAGAACAATGATGCTTTCAACCTCATCCGTACCAATGCGGAATGGCTCACCAGGCAGAATGATAAAGTTGCTTCTCTCAACCTGAAGAAATACCAGGATGAACAGAAACAGATCAAGGCCACAGTAAAGCAGATCGAAACATTGAGCAAGTCCTCCCACGAACTGGATGCCCAGGCCATGACCGAGGACCTGAAGAAATATGAGAATGATCCTGCCAAACTGGAGCGTTTCAAACAATGGGTGAAGATCCTTCGCACCAATGATATCTATCTGAATGAAGCAGTGAACGTGGTGAACGATATGATCATACAGAAAAATCTTGTTTACAGCGGAAAGTAATCATCAACTATTTTCTTCATGAGTCTTTTAGCGCATTTCAAAGCGATCACCACTTTCATCTTCGATATGGACGGGGTGCTCACCGATGGCTCCTTGTTGATACTTGATAATGGTCAATTCATCCGGCGTATGAACATCAAAGATGGTTATGCGCTTCAGCTAGCCATCAAGAAAGGTTATCGTGTTGCCGTGATCAGCGGCAGCACCTCCGATCCTGCGGTTATCCGTCTGGGAAAGTTGGGCATTACCGATGTATTCATGGGCGTAAAGAACAAAACGGAAGTTTTGCAGGAATATCTAACCCGTCATGGAGTACCGCTCTCCGAAGTATTGTATATGGGAGATGATATCCCTGATCTGGCAGTGATGAAATTGGTGGGATTGCCCTGTGCGCCTGCAGATGCTGTTACTGAGATCCGTCAGGTGGCCAGGTATATCTCTCATTCCGCTGGCGGTATGGGATGTGTCAGAGATGTGATAGAGCGGGTGATGAAACTGAATGATCAATGGGATCTGCATACTGATGTGGCGAGTAAATAGTTCTTTCTTATCTTAGCGCTGCATGAAACTTCTGATCGCATTTTTACGGCTCATCAGAACTTTGAACCTGGTGTTCATTGCGGTTACCCAGTTGTTGTTCTACTATTGCGTTGTGGTGCCCATTTTTGAAAGGGCCAATGCATCATTACCACTGACATTTCCCTTGTTCATCACGCTGATGCTTGCTTCCATCCTGATCGCCGCAGGAGGGTATATCATCAATGATTATTTCGACAGGAATATCGATCAGGTGAACAAACCTGGTAAGCTGGTAGTAGAGAAGATCATCAACCGTCGCTGGGTGATCTGGTGGCATATGGTTCTTTCCGTCATCGGTATCATTTTGAGCATTTACGTTGCCTGGAAAACCCGGGCCTGGTGGCTGGCATTCGCCAATACTGGCTGTGTGATCGCACTCTGGTTCTATTCCACCAATTTCAAACGTCAGTTACTGAGTGGCAATATCATCATTTCCCTGCTCACGGCATGGGTTGTATTGGTGGTAGGTTTCCTATGTCATTATATGGCCATCATCCGTCCGGATATCTGGCTGGGTTATCATGCTTCCAAACTGATGCGCATTACCTTCCTGTATGGTGGTTTCGCATTCATCATATCCCTGATCCGTGAAGTGATCAAGGATATCGAGGATATGCATGGTGATGCCCGGTACGGTTGCCACACCATGCCCATCGTTTGGGGCATCCAGAGCAGCAAAGTGTTCATCGCTACCTGGATGATCGTGCTCATAGCGGCACTGGTGATCGTGCAGGCCTATACTTTACCCTTCCATTGGTGGTGGAGCCTGATCTATTGTGTGGTGCTGGTGATCCTGCCATTACTGTATATTTTCAGGAAGCTATTCCCTGCCATCACGCCAAAGGATTTCCATTCACTCAGCACCTGGGTGAAACTGGTGATGGCAACCGGGATCTTTTCCATGATATTCTTTAAAATTTATTCCTGATGAGCAATGCATTCAATATCGTGCTGGCTTCACAAAGCCCGCGCCGTAAACAATTGATGGAATGGGCCGAAGTGAACTTTGATGTGATAGCGCCGGTTACGGAAGAAACATATCCTGAAGGATTGCCCATTGAAGAGATACCAGTGCATATTGCGCGCAACAAAGCACTGGCGGTCAAAACAGGCTATGACTATAACCGTTATGATATCAAATCACCCATCGTTGCGGCAGACACCGTAGTGGTGCTGAACAACCAGATCATCGGTAAGCCGGAGAACAGGACAGACGCCATCCGCATTCTGAAATCCCTTTCAGGAAACCGCCACCAGGTGATCACAGGCGTGGTGATCCTTTCAGGAGAAAAAGAATTATCCTTTGCAGATATCACTTCCGTTTGGTTCCATGAACTGACGGAAGAGCAGATCGTTTTTTATGTAGACAAATACCAGCCTTACGATAAGGCCGGAGCCTATGCCATCCAGGAATGGATCGGTGTTACCGGTATCAAAAGCATCGAAGGCGATTTTTATAATGTGATGGGACTGCCCGTCAGCCGCGTGCTACAGGCCTTGCAGACCCTGTAATCCATCTTTCATACCAGAGAAAAGCCTGATCAGGCAAGGTGTTCATCCATTCGTTCACCATCAAAACCTGATCATGCAGGAACGACTTTTACAATTTATCTGGCAATTCCGCTATTTCAATCAGCAACAATTGCTGCTGACCAACGGAAGCTTGCTGGAAGTGATCCATCCCGGCACTATCAATCATCACCAGGGCCCCGATTTTCAACAAGCCATGCTTCGTATGGACGGCATGCTTTGGGTAGGGCAGGTGGAGCTGCATATCCGCAGCTCTGACTGGTATGCACATGCGCACCACCACGATTCTTTGTACCGCAATGTGATATTGCATGTGGTTTGGGAAGATGACCTGAACCAGGTTGATGATCCCGTGCCCTTGCTCATACTGCAGGATCGTGTTCCCAAATTATTGCTCAACCAGTACGAAGAATGGATGCTGAGCCGGCAATTCATTCCCTGTCAGCGCCAGTTGGCTTCCGTCAATCAACTGGTGATGATGGCCTGGAAGGAACGGATGCTGGTGGAAAGATTGCAACGGAAAACGGAATTGATCTGGTCCTTCCTGGAACATACCCGCCACCATTGGGAAGAGACCTGCTGGTGGCTCCTGGCCAGGAATTTCGGAGTGAAGATCAACGCTGATGCTTTCGAGGCGATTGCCAGGAGTTTGCCAGGCGCCCTGGTTCAACGGCATCGCAATCAATTGGTGCAGTTGGAAGCCTTATTGCTGGGGCAGGCCGGATTGTTGAACAAGCCATTCGATCATCCTTATCCCTGCCTCCTGAAGCGGGAATATGAATTCTACCGCACCAAGTACGGGTTGAGGCCGATCCATCTGCCTGTATATTTCCTGAGAATGCGGCCACCGGCATTCCCGACGGTGAGGCTGGCGCAGCTTGCGAAGCTTTTGCATGCTTCTGAGGGGCTTTTCCAGGTTTTCCTGGAAACGGAGAGCCTGGAAAAACTTCGACTATTGCTGAATGTGACTGCTTCGGCTTTTTGGGATGATCATTATACGCTGGAGGAAGAGGCGCCACCCAAACCGAAGCACCTGGGGGAGGAGTTCACAGATAATGTATTGATGAATACGGTTGCGCCTCTGCTCTTTGCTTATGGTTGTTGGAAAAAAGAGCAGCCATTCAAGGATCGCGCCATCCATTGGTTACAGCAATTGCCAGCCGAAAGGAACAGCATCATCAATTCCTTCCGGCTGACAGGTGCCATTTGCGAGAATGCTTTTGAAAGTCAGGCGTTACTTGAATTGAAATCGCAGTATTGCGACCGTAAGCGTTGCCTGGATTGCGCAGTAGGCAATAGCCTGATCAGTTCACATTGGCCATCCAGTTGAAAGTGACCTTCACTTCGATATCGGGGTGAATGCTATAGATGACCGGGCAGGTATGGGCTGCTCTTTCTAGTATAGTCCTTTGTTTATCATCCAGTTGCTGCAATGCTTCCGGGAAATGAAATGTTAAATTTATGCCTCCGATCCGGCGGGGATCGGATTTCATGATTTTCTGCGTTTCGATGCGAGTGCCCTCGAGATCGATCTGCATGTCGCGGGCTTTGATGCCCATGATGGTCATCATGCAGGCTCCGAGCGCGGTAGCCACCAGATCCGTGGGAGAGAATCTTTCTCCTTTTCCCTGGTTATCGGTGGGGGCGTCCGTCTGAATTTGGTTTCCTGACTGCAGATGCGTACAAACCGTTCTGAGATTTCCTTCGTAAACTACTTCAGAGGTCATTGTGTGGAATTTTGCCTTAAATTTACGTTGAATAATTAAATCATTGCCGGTGAAGAAAATTGTTTTGCTCCTTTTGACAGGTACTATCTCATACGCTGCTCTTGCACAGGTGAATCCTAAACAGAAATCGCCCACAGCGAAGGAAGAGAAAAGGAATGCCCGCCGGGAACATATCAATCAGTTGATCAAATTGGAAGAGGAAGGGGAGATCATATTCGCAAAACAAAGCATATTTGGTTTCAAGCTGGCAACTGACGGCTATGGGATCTCCTATGAGTTTGGTCGCTTTCAAAGCCAGCGTACAGCCCTGATCTACCAGTTTGAGCTGAATGAGAAGAAGTCGCGCACCGAAAAGCGCGTAGGTATTGCCAATGGCGGAGGTTTCAGTACCAATTCCGTCGTTTTCGGCAAAACGCATAATTTCTACCAGCTCAAATTCGGCGTTGGTCAGCAACGTATTATTGGTGGTAAAGGCAATAAGAACGGGGTTGCCGTGATGGCCATCTATGCCGGTGGCGTGAGCGCTGGCCTGGAAAAGCCATATATGGTGAACGTTTTCGTTCCCGGGGATGAGGATCATCGTTTCAAATCTACCTATCCCATGATCCTCGATAGTGGTTATCACGAGATCGGGGCTGCCGGCCCATTTGCTGGCTGGAAAGATGTGAAGGTCCGTCCGGGTGCTCATGCAAAACTGGCGCTCCGCTTCGATTGGGGCCGTTTCAATGAGACCGTCTCTGCCATCGAAGCCGGTATCAATGCTGAATTCTATTCATCTAAAATAGCCCAGGTAATGGGCGTTGCTCCCAAACAGTTTTTCTTCAATGCATACGTATCCCTGCTGCTGGGTAGGCGAAAGTGATGAAAGTGATGTACTTTTACGCCGGTAAACTTTCAGACAGCAGTTTTGTTAGTTATACCTGAGCATTTATACCCGAAATTGAACGTATGCAGGAATTACCGATCATCAATAAGGTAGCAGAGACTGACTCTAAGATCAAAAAGCCCAACTGGCTACGCGTTAAATTACCTACAGGCGAGAACTACAAGCATGTTCGTGGCCTGGTGGACAATCATAAATTACATACCATCTGCGAAAGCGGCAATTGCCCCAATATGGGTGAATGCTGGGGAGAAGGCACCGCCACTTTCATGATCCTGGGCAATGTGTGTACCCGAAGCTGCGGCTTCTGTGCCGTTGCTACCGGTCGCCCGGACCCCGTAGATTATGATGAGCCCCAGCGAGTAGCTGAAGCCATCTATCTCATGAAAGTGAAACATGCCGTTATCACTTCGGTGGATCGTGATGAGCTGAAGGACCAGGGAAGCATCATCTGGCATAATACCATCAAAGCGGTGAGAGCACTCTCTCCCGATACCACACTGGAAACCCTGATCCCCGATTTCAAAGGGAAGGCAGAAGATATCCAGCGTGTGATCGATGCCGCTCCCGAAGTGGTATCCCATAATATCGAAACAGTGGAAAGGCTCACCCGCCAGGTGCGTATCCAGGCCAAGTACTGGAGAAGTATGGAAACCCTCAAGATCCTGAAGGCTGGTGGCATGCGTACCAAGAGTGGTATCATGCTCGGGCTGGGAGAGACCAAGGATGAAGTGGTCCAGACCTTGAAAGATCTTCGTAACAGTGGCGTGGATGTAATCACCATGGGACAATACCTCCAGCCTACGCGCAAGCATCTTCCCGTGATCCGCTTCGTTCACCCGGATGAATTTGCCGAGCTCCGTGAGATCGGATACCAACTCGGATTCGATTACGTGGAGAGTGGCCCGTTAGTACGCTCTTCTTATCATAGCGACAAACACGTGTTGCCCGGATATGGAAGAGGGGTATGGGAAGCTGAAAAAGCCGCCATCGTATTATAAAAATATACACATTGAAGAAAATGTTTTTGCTGGGGAGCATTCTGTTTGTACTGAATGTTCCCTTTTCTTTTGCCCAGTTGAACTGGAAAAAAGCCGATTCCTCATTTGCACCCCTTCCATCAGGCATGAAAGTTTTCCTTTGCAAGGATTCCCTGAATGGCCGGCCCTTTGTTGCTTATTATGTGGAGGCCGATCTGAAAAACAAGAAACTGGATTTCACTACACAGATCGGGCATGGGAAAAGATATACACCCTCACAGTATTACGCAAACGAAAATCAGCCCTACCTGGTAGTGAATGCCACTTTCTTTTCTTTCAATACCAATCAGAATCTCAACCTGGTGATGAAGGATGGGGTGCTGGTAGCGTATAACAATCCCTCGCTGAAAAGCAAGAACGTGGACTCTTTCTACTATCCCACTTACGGCTCTATCGGTATCACCAGGCACCGGAAAGCGGATGTAGCCTGGGTTTTCACGGACACCACTATGCGCTGGCCCTATGCCTTCCAGGAGCGGCCCATCGTGGCCAAGGGCGCTACGCCTGACCCCTCCATCCAGGACCTGCGAACGCTCGATACCTGGAAATGGTGGAGGATGAGAACAGCAGTAGGAGGAGGCCCTGTATTGCTGAAGGATGGAGATATCTTCATTCCATACCGTGAAGAACAGAAATTCGTGAATGGGGAGAACGACCGGCACCCAAGAACTGCCATGGGGTATACTGAAAGCGGCAAGCTTATTATTTTGGTTGTGCAGGGAAGAACGCCGGGAGTAGCGGATGGCACCACCTTGAAAGAGACTGCCATCATCCTGAGGGACCTGGGTTGCCTGGAGGCCCTGAACCTGGATGGCGGCGGCAGCAGTTGCATGCTCGTGAATGGGAAGGAAACCATCAAGCCATCGGACAAAGAAGGGCAGCGGCCTGTACCCGCTGTATTCATGATACAAAAAAGGAAATGAAGCCCTAAAGCTTCATTTCCCATACCAGTGCGCTCGCGCCGAGGATCGCAGCATCTGCTTCCTTCAGCTCCGAGAATAATAATTTCACTTTATCGCGGAAGATCGGTAACAGATTCTTCTCCATATGTTCCCGTGTAGGCTCCAGGATCAGGTCGCCGGCCTTGGTCATACCACCGAAGAGGATGATCGCTTCGGGGGATGAGAACATCACGAAATTGGCCAGTGCCAGTCCGAGTACTTTACCCGTGAATGCATACACTTCTCCAGCCAGTTTATCTCCCTGCATGGCGCAGTCGTACACCACTTTTGAATCGATGGCTTCCTTTGCGTAATTGCGGAGAAGACTGGGAACGGAGGGATCCCTGTCCAGGAACTCGATGGCCGTCAAAGCCACGCCGGTAGCGGATGCATAGGACTCCAGCGAGCCATGCAGGCCAGTACCTTTGTGCAGTCTGCCTTCAGGGATGATGGTCACATGCCCCAGTTCACCGGCAAATCCATCATGGCCATAGATCAGTTGTCCATTTGCTACGATACCACTTCCCACACCTGTACCCAGTGTGATCATGATGAAGTCCTTCATGCCGCGGGCCACGCCATACATCATTTCACCTACTGCTGCGGCATTGGCATCATTGGTGAGAGAGCAGGGGCTTTGGAAGCGGGCTGTCATCAGATCACGGAGTGGAACCACGCCCCTCCATGGCAGATTGGGTGCGTACTCGATGGTACCGTTATAATAATTTCCATTGGGTGCGCCCACACCGATACCCCGGATGAAATCCATTCCACCCACCTGGTCGATGGCGGGCTGCAGCGCATGGAAAAGCTCTTCAATAAAATCATTCGGATTGTTGTGTTTCCTGGTAGAGATGGCGCCGCGATAGGAAATATCGCCACGATGGTCCACAATGCCAAACACGGTATTGGTTCCGCCGATATCGATACCAATTGCATAATCCTGACGTTGACTTACCATTTCCGTTACCTGGTTTGTTAAATGAGTGTGCATGTTGTTACAGAGAACATTCGGTTTAGAGATCGCTTCTTAGTGTCCGGCGGCCACCTGGGCATCCAGATCGTGGCCCTGACTTTTCAATACAGACCTTGTTTTTAAAGTATGCCATGCAAGATAAGCGAAACAAAGGAACGGAACGATATAAGAGAAATGGGTAAATGAGGTCCCCATGATAGTTGCACCTGATCCAGCTTTGTCCACATCGATGATGGCCCCCTGTGTTGGCGGAATGATAGCACCACCCAGGATCATCATGATCAGGAAGGCAGAGCCCTGGCTGGTGTACTTACCCAGGCCGGTCACTGCCAGTGCAAAGATACAGGGCCACATTACGGAGCAGCAGAGACCGCAGGCGATGATAGCGAAATTGGCAACCATCCCGGTATTGGTCAATGCGATCACCATGGCGATGGCTCCCAGAACGGAAACGGTCAGCAGCAATTTCACAGGGCGTTCATTCGCAAACAGGAAGGCACCTACGGCGATGGCGATGCAGATAGGGTAGAGGAGGAAATCGTCCACCTTATTTCCCTTGATGATGTTCACCAGCAGGATCACACCAAATGCAAAGAATGGCACAACGATACCCAGCACTTTCTTCACCGGTTTGGAGAAATTGAATACACTAACGGCGCCGGTCCAGCGACCGATCATCAAACTACCCCAGTAGAGCGAGATCAGGTGCGAGATATGCGCTTCATCGTATCCGCCGAACTCCTGCAGTTTGAGGAGGGCGCCAAAATTGTTATCGATAGTCACTTCCACGCCCACATAGATGAAGATGGCGATCATACCCAACACGAGCTGGGGATATGCCATCGCTCCCCATCCGGCCTTGTCCTTCGCCGCCATGAACATACTCGCGAACAATACCAGCAGGATGAGCACGAGAGCGGTGACGATGGTCTTGGCCTTTTCAATCCCGAATTGCGCCTTGATGGCATCAGCGAACAAGACGAACAGGAAGAGCACGCCAATGATCAGCAGGGCCACCATGGCCTTTGGGCTTTTCTCCAGTGTATCATTGGAGGTGGTCTTGGGCAATTTTGCAACTGCAAAAACCAATGAAGCTAATATGAACAATCCAGCCAGGAAGAAATACAAGGTCTGGATATTTGATATATTGGCAGGAGCGCTTTCTCCTTCTTTCACGGTTCCGAAGAGGAGCCAGCTAACTACCAACGGCCCCAGCAGGGTACCGAAAGAGTTCACTCCACCGGCCATATTCAAACGGTGAGCGCCTGTTTCTTCAGGTCCCAACGCAATGGCGAAAGGTTGTGCCGCGGTCTGTTGCAGGGAGAAACCGAGGGCTATGATAAAGAAGGCCAGCAATACGGCTGCGAAAGTGGGCGCACCCGATCCGCTGATAAAGGCCAGCGTGAGCGCACCTACAACAGAGATCAGCAATCCGTAAATGATACCTTTCTTGTAACCGATCTTATTCAGAACATCTTCTCCACGGATAGTGGAAATGATGAAGAGGGCAAGCGATCCATAAAAGTAAGCGCCATAGAAGGCCGAACCAATGAGCTGAGACTGGATCTGGTCCAGGTGGAAAAATTCCTTACAGAATGGGATAAAGATACTGTTGGAGGCCGCTACAAACCCCCAGAAGAAGAACACGGTGATCAGAACCCCAAATTGGGACCATTTAGTTGGTTGACTCATGAACAATCGTTTGATTTGAAAAGATTTTTTAAAAATAGTAGTTTTTTATGATCAGCCGCAATGATTGGATTTAAAAATTATATTCTCACTAATCATCAGTGCGTCTGATTAGATTTTTGTAATGCCTGAACCACGTTCGGCCCTTTTTTCCTAAATTCAATCAGTATTTCATCAAACACAGTTACAATAGCATGGAGATCTTACACGTGAGCGCAGAATGTTACCCGGTAGCAAAGGCAGGAGGCCTGGGAGATGTAGTGGGCGCCTTACCGAAATACCTGAACCAGCAGGGCCAGATCGCTAAAGTGGTACTCCCCATGTACCGCACCCGATTCCTGTATACCCACCAATGGGAAGTAGTGCACAAGGGTAATACCAATATGGGCAACTGGCATTTCGATTTCACGGTTATCCGCGAACAGACCAACGAGCTCGGCTTCGATCTCTATCTCGTAGACATCAACGGCCTGCTCGACAGGGAAAAGATCTATGGGTACGATGATGACACCGAAAGGTTCACCGCCTTCCAGATTGCAGTGCTGGACTGGGTTTCGGCCTGGCAGAACAAACCAGATGTGATCCATGTGCATGATCATCATGCTGCCTTGATCCCCTTCATGATGAAGCACTGTTACAAGTATCAATCGCTCAAAAATATACCCTCCGTGCTCACCATCCACAATGCCCAATACCAGGGATGGATGGACTGGAGTAAAAGCATTTACATCCCCCAATGGGATACCTGGAAATGGGGCCTGCTCGACTGGAACAATACCATCAATCCACTCGCATGCGGTATCAAATGCGCCTGGAAAGTAACGACCGTTAGTCCAAGTTATCTCACGGAACTACGATACAACAGCAACGGACTGGAAGCCCTCTTTGAATTCGAGAAAGGAAAATGTATCGGCATCCTCAATGGTATCGATGCCGATGTATGGGACCCGGAATCCGATCACTACCTGAAAGACCATTACGATATCAGTGAAGTGGATACCGGAAAAGCCGCCAGCAAAAAACTCCTCTGCGACCAATTTGGCCTGGATCCTGAAAAACCCATCATCAGTTTCATTGGTAGACTGGTAGGAGAGAAAGGCGCTGACCTGCTGGCAGCAGCCATCGGAGATTCATTTTATTATATCGGAAGGAAGATGAATTTCCTGATGCTCGGAAGCGGCTTCCCGGAAGTGGAGGCAGCCCTCAATGCACTGAAACCACTGGCCCGGTCCGATTACAATGTGTACATCGGGTACAACGAAGCGCTGAGTCACCTGATGTATGCAGGATCCGATTTCCTTCTGATGCCCTCACGCGTAGAGCCCTGCGGCCTCAACCAGATGTACGCCATGAGATACGGCACCGTTCCCATGGTGAGGCGCACCGGTGGCCTCATCGATACCGTCAAAGATATGGGTGAGCCCGATGGATACGGCATCTGCTACAACAATGCCAACGTAGAAGACATCACACACGCCGTTTGGCGGGCAACAGATTTGTACGGGAACAAGGATAAGCTCAAAGCTATCCGGCAACATATGATGCAACTCGATTATAGCTGGGAATCCAGTGTTGAACAATATATTCAGGTATACCGATCATTCTAAAAATTCCATTATGAGCAAAGAAGTGATTGCTGTCATTTTAGGAGGAGGAGCAGGAACAAGACTATATCCCCTTACCGCCAGCCGTTCAAAACCCGCCGTGCCCATCGCCGGCAAATACCGCCTCGTGGACATCCCGATCTCCAACTGTATCAACTCGAACATCACCCGCATGTTCGTGCTCACACAGTTCAACTCGGCATCTCTCAACAAACATATCAAGAACACCTATCACTTCAGCGTGTTCAGCACTGCCTTCGTGGATATCCTCGCGGCAGAACAAACACCCGAAAGCACCGCCTGGTACCAGGGTACCGCCGATGCTGTAAGGCAGAGCCTCCGCCACCTCAGTCAACATGATTGCGAATACGTGCTCATCCTCTCCGGTGATCAGCTCTATCAAATGGACTTCCAGAAAATGCTGGCAGATCACAAAGAGAAAAAAGCGGATATCACCATCGCCACCATTCCAGTCGGCGACCGCGAAGCCTCCGACTTCGGTATCCTCAAAGCCGATGAAGAACATACCATCACCGCCTTCATCGAAAAACCAAAGAAAGACCTGCTGCCAGACTGGATCAGCGATACAGGCCCCGAAATGCAAACACAGGGCAGGAACTACCTCGCCAGCATGGGCATCTATATCTTCAACAGGAATGTACTGATAGATATGCTCATGGATGTATACAAAGACTATACTGACTTCGGTAAAGAGATCCTGCCCCGCGCCCTCAAAGATTATAAGGTCACCAGCTATCAATACGATGGATACTGGACCGATATCGGCCATATCTACTCCTTCTTCGAAGCCAATCTTGCGCTCACGCAAGACATCCCCCCGTTCAACCTCTTCGATAAGTCCAATGCCGTATATACCCGCGCACGCATGCTGCCGCCCGCCAAGATCAGCGGCACCACCCTCGAGAAAACACTTGTCGCCGAAGGCTGCATCATCAATGCCAGCCGGATCGAGAACTCCGTGATCGGTATCAGAAGCCGCGTTGGCACAGGCACCACCATGGTCAGTTGCTATATGATGGGATCCGATTATTTTGAAACCATTGAAGAAATGGAATACTCGAGAGAACGCGGACTTCCCAAACTCGGCATCGGCGACAGATGCTATATCAAGAATGCGATCATCGATAAGAATTGCAGAATTGGCAATGATGTAAGGATCAATGGAAGCATCCATATGGAAAATGCAGATCATTCACTGTATACGATAAGAGATGGGATTGTGGTGATCAAGAAAGGAGCGATCCTGCCTGATGGCTTCGTCATTTGATGCTATTAAGGGTTTAATTTTGCGTATGTAAAAACACGGCTGGCGAAACAAACCAACGCTTGGGTATGTTTGAAAGGCTGGGAGGGGAGAGATGAGGGGTTTGGTAATTCTATTGAACTTCTTCGCTTACGTTTCGAAGGTACTGTATCAATTTCCAAAAAAAAATTGGATCTTTATTTAATGAAGGAGATCCTTGTGATCATCCTGTGCAGGCAGACTTATGGTCTGCCTGTTTTCTTCAAACACTGTATCGTTCTTCCACATGCTGAACATGAGCACCAGTAATTTCCTTTGTATTGCAGTTAAACTTATTTTCTTGTTGGTCTTTGTTGTATTTAATCTATCGTACATAATTTTCATTGGTTTGTTATGATTAGAAGCTACTACCGAAGGAAGATAAAGTGCTGCTCTGATTCTGCTATTGCCTTTTTTTGATATTCTTGTTTTCCCCCGAACACTGGTCCCCGACTGATTTTCCACCACATCGTATCCGGCATAGCTCACTAATTGTTTGCTGTTTTTGATAAGCTTAAAAGCTTGTGTTTCGGCGATGAAGATAGAAAAGATGAAGACAGAGACGATGAAGATGATAATACCAGTG
>JAGIAP010000128.1:0-3144 GCA_017744805.1 Chitinophagaceae bacterium
GAGAGGCGCAGGTTATTATCTTTCGCTACCTGCACCAGGGCTGTCACTCTTGGCGTGAAGCGGCCATCGAAATTCTTGCTCTTGTCGTAACGGCCGCTGGCTGTGATCTTCAACACATCGTTGAACAGTTTTTTAGCCACCTGAACATAACCGCCATATTCATCTATCTTGATGGTACCGGTAGTATCCACAAAGATGGTACCATTCGAATTCAGGTGATAGGAACGATAATTGGCGCCTACGATCAGTTCCACCACTTTGATATGCTCCGTGAAATTGTATTGTCCTTCCACATGGTAAAGACTTGATTTATCTGCGAACTTTGCACCACCGTTATTGATATCTACGCTAGTGACGGAGTCCAGCAATTGTTTGAACCTGGCGGTGCCTGGCAATACCCTGTTGGCATCGGCAGCCTGACGGGCAGCGCCATGCGCAACAGCTTCAGGAGCGCCCTGTGCGCGGGCACCGGCATAGGTAGCCGAATAAGTACCGAACCAGGTGCCATTGGAGGTCCAGGCATTGTTCATGGCCAGTGCCGCCGTAGTGGCTGTATAAGAATCACCGGAATTCTCCTGGGTGGTATATCCTCTTATAAAGAAGTTGCGGCCTTTGATCTCGGCTTTGTATTGACCGAGCTTGAAGTTCTTCAGCGCATAGCGGTCGGCTCCGGTGTACACCGTGGTGCCGGTTCCCCAGTATGCAACCAGAGAAGCTTCGATATCGCTGGTGATCTTGTAATACAATCCACCATTCAATCTTACGCTATAGGAGTTGTAATCCACCACGTCTTTTTCATCATATCCTGTACGGCTCACTACCTGGTTGCCATAGAAACCCTGGGTAAGGCCGGTAGCCAATGCCCTGAGTGGGGCCAGTGCCGGATTGGCGGAGGTAGCATAGAATTGGAGTATCTGCCCCTGTGATGGAGGCGTACCTCCATTCGCAGCTGTCAGTGCAGCGATCACACCGGGCAGTGATGGATTGCTGGCAGGGTTGAAGATGCCTGCCTGAGCAATGCCGGCCATGGAGGCGCTGGCTTCATCTCCATATACATTGATACCGTCGTAATTATTATCGGTGGCGCGCGTGCCATCCTTTACGGAACTGAGTACGTTGTTACGGTTGAGGTTCCTGTAATCCTGTGCCTGCCAGTCTTTGGCCTGGATGAACTGGCCGCCGATCTTGAAGGCGAATTTCTCGGATACTTTCTTACCCCAGCGCAGGGCCCAGTCGTAATACGGAGCAGCGCCTCTTTGTGAGTGGTCTGTATGCATGATACCCTGTTTTACCTGGAAGCTGAGGCCCTGGTATTTGAAAGGGTTCTTACTTGTCATGAGCAGGGTACCGTTCATACCGCCGGGGCCGTAGAGTGCGGAGGAAGCGCCTTGCAGCAATTCCACATTGTCCACGTCCAGTTCTGTGGGCCCGAGGATGATGCCTACCGAGAAGTTGAGAGCGGGCGCCTGGTTATCCATTCCGTCCACCAGTTGATTGAAGCGCAGGTTACCACTGCCATTGAAACCGCGGGTACTGATGGTGTTGAAGGTGATGGAAGAGGTGGTCATATCCACGCCTTTGAGATTGGCGATGCTCTGATAGAAATTGGGAGCTGCCGAAGTGCGCACATTGGCGGCACTCATTCTCTCGATGGAAACGGGCGATTCGAGTATCCGTTCTGCCACGCGGCTTGCGGATACTACCACTTCCGTTCCCAGGGAGGAAGCGGGATCGAAGCTTACCTCCAGATGGGTAGAAGTGTTGGTAACGGTCACTTCCCGTTGTTCATAGCCGATGGAAGTAAATACCAATACAAATGGAGGGGCCTGTGAACTGGTGATACGGAAGTTGCCGCGTTCGTCTGTAAAGGTGCCGATGGAGGTTCCTTTGATCACTACGGACACGGCTGGAACTATTTCTTTATTCAAACTGTTTTTGACAGTTCCATTCACGGAATAGGTTTGTTGGGCTTTGGCGGCATTGAAGAAGATCGTAAGAAGGGAAAGAGCCGCCAGGAAAAAAATCAATTTTCTCATAATGGCAGATTTTGTAAGCGTATTGTACCTGAAAATAGCGATTTGATTTGTCAAACGAAAATTTTATTTATGGTTTTGAAAGGGTGCAATGCAAATAAGCGCTGTATATTCGCGCCATGAAAGCTTATGAATTCCAAGGTCAGACAAACTTTTACAAAGGCAAGGTCCGTGATGTGTACACCATCAATGATCAACTACTCGTGATGGTTGCATCAGACAGGATCTCCGCTTTCGATGTCATACTTCCCAGGCCGATCCCTTATAAAGGACAGGTATTGAACCAGATCGCTGCATGGATGTTGAATGCCACCAAAGATATATGTCCAAACTGGTTACTGGAAGTTCCTGCACCAAATGTTTCCATCGGAAAAAAATGTGTGCCCTTCAAGATAGAAATGGTGGTGAGAGGCAATCTTACCGGCCATGCCTGGAGAACCTATAGCAGCGGCCAACGCACACTTTGCGGGGTTGAGATGCCTGAAGGATTGAAGGAGAACGACTTCTTCCCTACTCCCATCATTACGCCCAGCACCAAGGCCGATGCGGGTCACGACGAAGATATATCCAAAGAAGAGATCATTGCACAGGGAATTGCCACTGAAAAAGAGTGGGAGGCGCTTTCCGGTTACGCTTTGCAGTTATTTGAGCGTGGCAAGGAAATAGCCGCAGAGCGTGGGTTGATACTGGTAGATACCAAATACGAGTTCGGTAAGATCGGTGACACCATCTACCTGATGGATGAGATCCATACTCCTGATTCTTCGCGCTACTTCTATGCTTCAGGTTTTGAAGCCCGCCAGCAGACCGGCGAGCGCCAGAAGCAGCTCAGCAAGGAATTTGTACGTGAGTGGCTGATCGCTAACAACTTCATGGGCAAGGAAGGACAGGAAGTGCCCACCATGTCCGACGAATGGATCAACACCATTTCCAAACGATATATCGAATTATATGAGCAGGTGATCGGTGAAAAATTCATTCCCGGTAATCTCTCCGAAGCAACCACCTTCGGGAAAACAGCAGAAGCGCTCAAAAAATACGAGTAAGTACAAAATGAAACAGTTTCGTTTGGAACCAATTCTCTCCTCCTGCGCCTCTAATGCCTAACCGA
>JAGIAP010000128.1:3154-14670 GCA_017744805.1 Chitinophagaceae bacterium
CTGCGCTACTGAGCATGAGGCTTTCTTTTTTTCCTTTTTTTCTTTTGGAATAATGTCAGACGCGAAGCGCAGCGGAAAAAAAGAGAAAACAAAAAACGAAACACATCTCATACCGCGGGCATGGCCGGACACTAACGTTCTACCATGCCCGCTTTTTTATCTCCCCCCCACTCACTCTCAACTCATTCCATCTTCCTCCCCCAATTCATTTCATCTTCCCCATATCCCTTCAATCGCCCCTTTCTTTCCTCCCATCACTCCACCTCCGGCAAGAAGTTGTAAAACATGTTCCGCGCCTTCAAAAGATCCCGGCAGTTAGGTGTAAAATATATGAGCCTTCCCCCCCCTATCTCCTATCCCCTCAAAAGAATTTGTTGCACATCCCGGGTGTTCATTGGGGCGAAGGGGTATGATGGGCCGGTCTTCGAAACGTAAGCTCCACAGCCCAATCCTATTCCCAATCCGATCCTCCTTCCCCCGCCCCATCAAAACCCCAAAAGCGCTGGTTCGTTTCGGCAACCGGTCCAACATACCCCTGAGTCCCCGACAACCGGTCCATCATACCCCTGAGCCCCCGGCATATCCTTTGCAACAAATCTTCTTTTTAAGAATTCCTCCGTATTTTACGGTTATGAAACACCTGATCGCAGCAGCCATCCTCATGTCAACCACTTTACAGGGATTTTCCCAGGCAAAGCAATACCTTCTTATCGGCACATATACCTCCGGTAAGGGAGAAGGCATCTATGTATACAGTTTCGACAAAGGCAAACTGGAGCCGGTGAGTAAGGTTGTCACCAACAATCCATCTTACCTGGCGGTTTCGCCTGATCAGCGTTTCGTATATGCGGTGCATGAGGAATCGAAGGCCAATCCGAATATCAGTTCCTATGCTTTCGACAATCAAACGGGCAGTTTGCGTTTGTTGAATCAGCAGAATACGAACGGGGATCATCCTTGTTATGTGGCGGTTGACAACACTGGCAAGTGGGTAGCTGCGGCCAATTATTCCGGGGGTAATTTTTCGGTGTTCCCGGTGAATGCCGATGGCTCTTTGCAACCCGCTTCGCAGACCATTCAGCACGAAGGCAAGGGCAAGGACCCTAAGCGGCAATCAAAACCTTATGTTCACTCCACGGTATTTGCGCCTGACAACAAACATCTTTTTGTGCAGGACCTGGGGCAGGACAAGATCTTCAATTATAATTTCAATGAGAAGACGGGCGAAGCCAGTCCGGCTGCGGATCCCTACACAGCTACCGCTGCGGGTGGAGGGCCCAGGCATCTCGACTTCCATCCATCCATGCGTTACGCCTACCTGATGGAAGAGATGAGTGGCAATGTGATTGCACTGAGATACAATAATGGCATCCTGGATACTTTCCAGACCATTTCGGCTATTGAAAAAGGTTATACGGCAGATATCGGTAGCGCGGATATCCATGTATCGGCCGATGGAAAATTCCTATATGCCTCCAATCGCGGGCAATCGAATGATATCGCCGTTTTCAGGATAGACCAGAAGTCCGGCAAGCTTACCCATCTTACCAATACAAAACTGAAGGGACAGGGCCCACGAAATTTCACCATCGATCCAACAGGTAAGTTCCTGCTGGTGGCCAATCAGCGCACCGACAATATCGAAGTGTATCTCAGGAACCCAAAAACAGGACTGCTCACACCAACCGGTACTGAGATCAGTGTGGGGAATCCTGTATGCCTGAAATGGATCAGGTAAAAATTATTCTTCTTCCTTATTGAGCTCGTTGAGACGGGGACGCAGTCTCGAACGCGATTTGTTGAAGGTATGCACACCTTTCTCCACACCGCGGCGGGTCGCTTTCTGTTCTTCATCCGGCAGTTGAACGGTCTGGTGACAGGCATCGCTGCAGGTTCCCTGGTATTTTTCGGCGCAGGCCGGGCATTGGATGAATAGCAGGTGGCAACCATCATTGGCGCAGTTCACATGCGTGTCTGCCGGTTGGCCGCATTGATGACACTTGGAAATGATGTCTTCCGTGATGCGCTCTCCCATCCGGTTATCGAATACGAAATTCTTTCCAATGAACTTGCTTTCCATTCCTGCCTCCTTTATCTGTTTGGCATAGTTGATGATACCGCCTTCGAGGTGGAATACATTCTTGAAACCATTATGCAACATGTATGCGCTGGCTTTTTCACAACGGATACCGCCGGTGCAATACATCACGATATTCTTTTCCCTTTGGTGCTGCAACATTTCAACGGCCATGGGCAGTTGTTCCCGGAAAGTATCGCTGGGCACTTCCACGGCAGTTTCGAAATGCCCTACTTCAAATTCATAATGGTTGCGCATATCCACCACAATGGTATCAGGGTCTTCCATCAATTGGTTCATTCGCTCGGCCGTGACATATTTACCTTTGTTGCGCATATCGAAGCTGGGATCTTCGATACCATCGGCAACGATCTTGGGGCGGACCTTGATCTTCAATACCCAAAATGATTTCCCATCATCATCCACTGCGATATTCAACCGTATCCCATCCAGATATGGGATAGCATAGAGAGCAGTTTGGAAAGCCCCGAAATTACTTTCGGGCACGCTGATCTGCGCATTGATCCCCTCGTGTGCCACATAGATCCTGCCGAACACTTTCAGGGTACGAAGTACCTGATACAGCTCATCCCTGAACTGTTGCGGATTTTCGATGGGAAAATAATGGTAGAATGAAATGGTGGTGCGGGGCTCAGTTTCCTGATACAATAGTTCTTTCAACTCCTTCTGGGAGACGCGATTGTGTAGTAATGCCATTTTTAAAAATTTTGTGACCGTTTGCCTGACAGTCAAAATTTTGAAACAGGGCAAAGATACGAACTGTATTGAGAAGTTTTTCGTTACATTCGTAAGGCGTTCTATCCCCTCCCCCCTCTATCCCTGGATTGTTTTCCATTCTCAAGTCCAATTTGCGGTAACACATATGATGATGAATATTCATTCACGGATGAATGATTAAATCTTTTCACTATGAACTTTCTGTCAGCAACCAAAACTATTGCGGGCAAACTGTTACGCATTGGCACAACAGACCTGCAGGACCAGGACCTGGTCAAAAGGATCACCATCGTCAATACGCTTTGCCTCACATTCAGTACTGTCTTGATCATCATAATGCTTGCTGTGGCGGTACTCTCGGGATGGGAATCGGCCCTGTTATTCCCTTTGTTCATAGAATTACTGTTGAACAACCTGGTGTTGGTGGCCAATCATTACAGGCAACATAGCCTGGCAGCTACCTGGCTTTTCTTATTGCAATGCGGGGCCACCATGTATTTCGGGAATTTGCTGGGAAGCGGCGCCCAGTTGCAGTTTGCCATCGTGTACCAGATTGCGGTGGTCTATCTTATTTTTCCAACCCGCCTGGAGCGCAGGTTCTGCATTGCCTGTTCCTTTATTGCCCTTTGCTTCCTCGAACTGAATTTCTACAATAGTGTTCCGGGCATGATCAAAATGAGCCCACAAGTGGGATTGCTGGTGCATACAGTGGTGATCATTGCCGTACTGGCTGTGATCATGATCGTCTGCAGGCCCTATGTGCAGAACAACGATCACCATACGGCATTCGTAAAAGCCGATCATTACAAGAAGGTCTATCTCTACCAGGTGACCCACGATCTCAAAACGCCCTTGCATATCATCACCGTTGCTGCATCGCTCATCAGGCAGGAGCTGAAAAAAAAGGCGGCGCCCCGTAAAGTGGAAGACCTGCTGGAACAGTTACAGGCAGCGGGTATCAGCGCCAACACACTCGTCAACAATGTGCTCACCATGGCCGAGATAGAAGCAGGAAAAATGGAAACACCGGAATCCGGCGCCTTCATCGTCCGGGAATTCTTCACCAATATCGTGCATGTTCATAAAGTGATCGCAGGCACGCGTAATATCAAGCTGAAACTTTTCATAGACCAGACTTTGCCGGAAATGATCATCAGTGATTCCCTGAAGCTGAACCAGATCACTACCAACCTGCTATCTAACGCCATCAAGCATGCGCATAGGAATAGTACAGTTGAAATGGATGTGCTGGAGAAGGACGACAGGTTGCAGATCAGGGTCAGCAATCACGGGCAGGGCATTCCGCCTGAATTGCAGGAACATCTCTTCAATCCTTTTGCAACGGGTGGTTGCAAGCACAGGCGAGGAACAGGCCTGGGGCTGTATATCGTGAAAACGAAATTATTATCGATGGGTGGACTTATCAGCGTTAGCAGCGAGCCGGATGGACTGACCTGCTTTACGGTGACCCTGCCACTCCAGGAAGGATGGATGAATGAAGAAGCACAGATCAATGAACTGGCATATCAGCCTCCCGCCTATCATACACATGTATTGCTGGCCGGGCCGCTGCAACATCCCCAGGGTTTGCAGAAGCTCCCCGAGACCATGGGCTGCCGGGTAAGCCGCGCGGCAGATGGCAATGAAGTATTGGCGATGGTATCCCATGATATGCCTGATGTGATCATCCTGGACAGTCATCTTTCCGCCATCGATGCCACGGAGGTATTGCACAGGTTGAAGAAGAATGCCATACTGAAAGCCATTCCTGTTCTGATCACTGCCAGGCAAGATCGATCCGATACGCAACTGGAAGCCGCAGCCGATGGTGTGATCGGGGATCAGTTCAATTACCGGCAGATGTACCAGGTGTTATCGCCGTTCGTGCAAAGCACACAGCAACAATTTCCCGTATCGAATTCCTGAGCAGGAAAGATCAGGCAACCGGCTTTTTTCGGATATAGCAGCCTGTAAGTGCTGCAAATCCCGCCACCAGTGCGCCGATAAGGGCTGTCACCAATATCAGTAAGAAGGAAGAACCATTCAGCGGGAATATCTCCGCCAGTTTGGAGGATAGCAGGTGCTGGTTCTCGATATCGATCCAGAATGCCAGCCCTCCCCACAACAGGAAGAGGCCCAGGAAACCGGTGAGCCAGGATCTGAAAGGGGATTGATGGATGCACAAGGCCACTATCAGGGCAGCCGGGGCGATGGTCCACCAGGGCAGGAAAAGGCCTGCCACAAAACTCAGCAATGCTGTGATCAGAATGGAAATAAGGAATTTCATACGCTGAGTGAATTATTTTTGAAAAGTCATTTTGTATTTAACCTTTTTGTTCTTCGCATCTTCGGCTGCCATCACCCAGAGCGGTTGATATACACCCTTCGCCCAATCATTCACCATATTATCGTAATAACGACTGCCGGGGTTTCCGCTTTGACCGCCTGGATAGATGCCATATGCTTCCGTTTTATCAGTCAGTTGCACGATCATCCTCCAGCTGGGGCCATGGAATTGTTTGGTGGCATTGATGATATCCGCGCCTCCACCGGTTGTGAGATGGAAACGGCTCAGCGGGCTCAGCCTCAGCAGGTGCCTGATGCCGGAATCCTTGTACTTGCTCCATTCCAGCTTGCCATCCTTATCGGATTTCACCAACAGGGGCACGGCTTTTTTGAAAGCGGACACCACTACATCATTCAATGTTTCTATCTGTGGTGTTTTAATATTGTCGGCGAAGGTGAAAGCACTGTCTTTCATCATCCCTTCTATCAATGTATATCTTTCCGGGAACACATAAGGTTTGGGAACAGACTCGAATTCATCGCTCCAAACTTCAGCCTCCAACAGGTCCATCCAAAGCGTGTATACGGCCGCAGCTTTTTCATCGGGGTCGTTGCGGAAGTTCCAGTTGCGGATCAGGTCCAGGTATTTTATTTCTTCGGAACTAAGGATATTATCATCGATATGCCTGAGCATAATGGGCAATGCGATCTGCGCCTGCAGGTTGTAATTGTCTGTCTGCAATTTCTTCATATCATCGATGGTGATATTGCTCATTTCACGCAGGTACTGATTGATCAGCATGCCGCGGTATACATTGTAACTACCACCCAGATAATAGGGATAGGTGGAATCCGTGGGTAACTGGTTGGCGCTGCTTACAAAGTCGCGGCCGGGATGTTCCAACGGATAATCCGGAGCCATATGCGGGTTCTGCCCCTGTGGGATCATTCCCTGCCAGCGATAAACACTGTCTTGTCCAGGCATGATGAAATCTCCCTGGCGGTCCCATTTATCGGGGAATTCACCTTGTTGCCAGATGGCGATATCATTGTTCTTGGCGGCGAATACGAAGTTCTGTCCGGGACAGGAGAAGTTTTGTATGGCGGAAAGATAATCGTCGTAGTTGGAAGCGCGGTTGAGTTGGTAAAAAGTTTTGAGCTCATTGGAGCCATCATGTGCTTTCCATCTGACCGCGAGGTTGATATTGCCGGCCGTTCGTTTTCCACCAGTGAAGCTGGCATCATATTGCACAGGCCCGATATTGGTGTAAGCGACGGTATCCCTGAAATCCAGTCCACCCTTCACTTTGAAAACCTCCACATTCACCACGGAACTTTTCCAACTGCTATCGTACCAGTATTCCTGTTTGGAGGCGTCCTTGAATTTGACTGTGTAATAATCTTTCACGTCGCGACTACTATTGGTAACGCCCCAGGCAATTTGATCGGTGAAGCCGATGATGATGGCGGGAGATCCGGGGAAGCTAACGCCATAAGCGTTACCCTGTGGCGTATGCAATTGCATTTCGAACCAGAGTGAGGGCAGGTTGAGGCCCAGGTGCGGATCGCTGCAGAGAATGGGGCTATGGCTGGCTGTCTTGCTGCCATTCACTGCCCAGTTATTGCTGCCATTGTCTTTATCAGGTTTGGAAACAGGATGCACGGGGGCAGGTTGTTTCCAGCCGAAGTAAGCAGAATCCGCATTGATGGGCGTGATAGCGCGCACCAGCGGCTGTGGAAAACTGGTGCCTTTGGGAACGATGGGATCCACTGACTGCGGTTGTTCCGGGTAGAGTTTATCGAAAACGCTTTTGGGAAAAACAGATTTCGCGTTCGTATATTCGATATCGTTCTCATCTCCCGAAAGGTCGTAGCTCATGTATTTCAGGAAGAGAGCGGTTTTGAGGTTGGTCCATTTTTCGGGTGTGTAATCGAGCAAGCGGTATTCCAGGGGCAGTTCCGATTGCGTGCAATTCTCCACGAAAGTGTTCACACCGGCGGTATAGGCATCCAGCACTTCTTTGGTGACGGGATCTTTCTCCATTACTTCCAGGGAATGTTTGGCGCCGAACACCATACCGAGGCGGCGCATATTGCGGTCGTTATTGAGGATGGCGGAATCCGGTCCTACTCCCAGTATTTCGCTAAGGCGGCCTGCGGCGGCATGCGTCTGGAATTCCATCTGCCAGAGGCGGAATTTGGCATGCAGGTATCCCTGAACGAAGTAGAGATCATGGTCGTTCTGGGCAAACACATGGGGCACCATACGATCGTCCAGGTAAACATCCACTTTTTCTTTGATGTCGGCAAAGTTCAGATCCAGGGAGAAGGATTGATCAGCGGGCTCGGCATTTTGCCAGAAGCCATGTTGGGGGCTGAGGAAACTTCCCAGTGGAGGCACGGAGCCCCATGGTCTGTTCAATGCAACGATCAATCCTATTGTAATTACGCCGGATACCAGCAAGGGAACAAGTCGCATAAACTCGGAAGGGTTTAAAGAATCGGATAAAAGTAATCAATTTTTTGGTAGTTGTTCTCTCCAGCATCACTATCCGAATTTTATACACGTATTAAAATTAATGTATTTGTGTGATATGGCCGTAGCTGGCTATCGGTTGCAGCCCCACCCTCTGCTATTGCAACAGTTCGATCAGCTTTGCCACCTCTGCCTCGGTATTGAATGCATGCAGCACGATCCGCAACCGCTCTCCCCCTTTGGGAACCGTAGGATACAAGATGGGGCGGACATCCATGCCAGCATCCTGGAGCCGGGTGGCCACCGCTTTCACCTGCTCATTCCCCGGGATGATCACCACCTGGATGGGCGTATGGGAAACCAATTTATCGAAAGGTAGCTTGGCCGACTGGAACAAATTGATCAGCGAGCCCAGCAATGCCCGCTCTTTCTTCATGCCGGGGAATAACGCATAAGCATCTCTGATAGCACGGATGGCAGATTGCGGCAATGCCGTTGTATAGATGAAGGAACGGGAGAAATTGATCAGGTAATCGCGCAGCAGTTTACTTCCCAGCACGATGGCGCCATGGCAACCTACCGCTTTCCCGAAAGTGACCACCCTGGCAAAGATGCGATCCTGCAACTGCAGTTGCTGCACCAGGCCTTCTCCCCTTTCCCCGATCACACCGGTGGCATGGGCTTCGTCCACGATCAGCCTGGCATGGTATCGTTCACAGAGGACAAGCATTTCAACCAGTGGCGCCTGGTCCCCATCCATCGAGAAGACGGATTCGGTTACCACGAAAACAGTACCGGTAGCGGCCTGTAGCCGCCTCTCCAGGTCTTCCAGGTCATTATGCCGGAAAGAAAATGATTGCGCAAAGCTGAGCCGGATGCCATCGCGGATACTGGCATGGCTGAGCTGATCGTAGATCACTGTATCGCCTCGCTGTGGCACCGAGCTGAGCAGTCCCAGGTTGGCGTCATAACCTGAGTTGTACAATAATCCCGTTTCAGCCTGGTGGAATGCCGCCAGGAGCTGTTCCGTACTTTCTGTAAGCACATCATTACCGGCAAGCAGCCGGGATCCGCCGGAACCATGTTTGAGCCAATGGGCTTCCGAGGTTTCCAGCAATCCGTAATGGATGATGCCCAGGTAATCATTGGAACAGAGATCCGTTTTGCCAGCAGGCAATCTCAAACTGCGGAAAGCATCCTGCTCCCGCCTTTCCTGTAATTTCTTTTCAAGGAAGTTTTCCCGGCGCATGGTACAAAGGTAGAAGGCAGGAGCCTTACCTCCAAGTGGGTGCATGAAGTCAAATGCTCAGGGGTCTGGATGCTAAGCAAAGATGTTCTGCCTTCATGATCACGGCCATCTCTGCCGTATGCATTACTTTTTGCAACCACCTGATTCCTCCTTCTGTGCTACCTTTGCAGCATGAGCACTCCTCTCACAGATACCAAGAATATCCTGGGCCTGCAATTGCCTACCGATCCCCGTTGGGTAGACCTGGCAGGCATCAGCCTGGAAGAGATCCTGACAGATCACGCCTATTGCGAGCAGAAAGCCGCCAGCACCTGCATTTCATTGATACAACGATATAGCGATAGAGAGAAACTGGTAAAGGAACTGGCGCCGATAGTGACAGAAGAATGGGGACATTTCCGCCTGGTACTGGCAGAGCTCCACAAACGCAAGCTCCACCTCGGCAAACAAAGAAAGGATGAATATGTGAATGCCCTCCTGAACTTCCAGAAAAAGGGCGGTCATCCCGAAGAGGTGCTTTTAGACAGGCTCCTGACCATGGCCCTCATCGAGGCCCGCAGTTGCGAGCGGTTCAAAAGACTGAGCGAGGGACTGGATGATGAATACCTCCGCAATTTCTATCGCCGCTTCATGGAAAGTGAAGCCGGCCATTACCGCCTTTTCCTCGACCTTGCCGATACCTACGTGAACAAAGACAAAGTAAGAAAACGCTGGGAAGAATGGCTGGCTTTTGAAGCAGACCTGATGCTGCGCCTGGAAGTACGCGGCGACAGGATGCATTAATTACTTGTGACCGAAATATATTCTTCCAGTTTTTCCAATAGCAGTAGCTGGTTCAATGCCCGGTTCAGGTTCTGTTCCGGGTAACTGATCTGGTAATACACATCATTGTTGAGGTGATCCGTTATAAAGCGAAGGCTTTGCATATACACCATGATCAGTCCTGCCTGGTGGATATTTTCTTTCTCTTCTGAAGTGAGTTGATCGCCCATACCACAACGGTATCCTTCCACGATGGCCTCATAGAAATCAGGCCTGATGGCGATCGCTTCCCAATCCGTGCTGTTCTCATCCACACTGCATGCCATGCTGCGGATCATATCCCCGAGATCGGAGAAATATAGTCCCGGCATCACCGTGTCCAGGTCAACCGGACAGATGGCCTGATGGGTGTTTACATCCAGTAAAATATTGCTCAGTTTGCAATCGTGGTGCATCACACGCTGCCAGTAGAGATCGGGCCTGCGCACGATCTCGTTGTAGAACTCCACCAGGTGATGACGCTGCCTGAGCTCCGCTATTACATGCGTGCCGGTAAGCAACCGGTTCTGCGACGCTGTTAGTATTGCTTTTTCGAATTGGTCGTACCGCATGGCCAGGTCATGGAAACGCGGGATCACGGGCCTCAACTGGTTAAGCTCCACCGATGCCAGAGCGCTGGTGAAATTGGCGAAGCAATTGGCTGTAAGCCTTGCTGCCGCAGCATCCTGTGGCACCAGGGCCGTATAGGAATTGGAAACGAAACGGATGGCCCTCCAGAACTGCCCATCGGCATCCAGCCAGTACAGTTTTCCATTCCTGGCGGGAATGATGGGTGGAATGGTGATGCCCTCCTTACCATGCACCGCTTCGTACACGAGTTGATAATTATGAATGATATCTTCCGGATGATGGAACATGGTTTGGTTGATGCATTGCAACACTACCTGTTCTTCCTGTTCATCGTAAGAAACTTTGTATGTATGGTGGATCAGACCGCCTTTCAATACCTGTATCTCCGGCCTGCCCTTACCAAATTGGCGGGCAGCCTCCATCGCCTGCGTGTTTTCCATTACAATCAATATTGGTCGGTCAATGCAAAATCATTCTTCCTGGTCTTCCATTGTCCGTTCGTGAAGTCAGGGAACTCAACGGTTTGATTGCCCAGCTCGATACTTTTTTCACTGAGCGGCGTGATAGCGCTCCAGGCTGCAGCATCGTACACATCCATCGGGGTAGCGGTCTTGCGTTTGATGGACTCAATAAAGGCGTGCAGCACAAAGAAGTCCATGCCTCCATGGCCGGCGCCTTCCGTTTCCTTGCTCCAGCGCGCCCAGAGCGGGTGATCGTATTTATCCAGGTAGGCCTGTGCATCTTCCCAGGTATGTCCTTTGGGACTGGTGCCTTCGATATAGATGCTATGGTTCACATCCATCCAGAGGCCCTTGGTTCCCTGTACGCGGAAACCGAGTGAGTATGGGCGTGGCAGATTGGTATCGTGCTGTAATAAGATGGTCTCGCCATTGGCGCAGCCGATAGTAGTGGTGACCACATCCCCCAGCTTGAATTGTATTTTTGCATTGGGATGTTGTTCGCTGCTATGGTCTACGATATAATTATGCAATCCCCTGGCCTTGGTAGAGAAAGAATTCAATGATACGAACCGGTTGCCGCGGTTGATATTGATCATTTCTGCAACGGGGCCAATACCATGCGTCGGATACAGGTCGCCGTTACGACGGATGGAATGTTCCGTACGCCAGCGTGCTTCGGAATACCCTTTCTCGCCGAATTCCACGCCGGTATTATTGCTCTTGCCATCGTTGAACTTGATGCCACGGAGATCGTGCTGGTAGCCGCCCTGCAGGTGAATGATCTCACCGAACAATCCCTGGCGCACCATATTCAATACAGCCATCACATCCCTGCGA
>JAGIAP010000129.1 GCA_017744805.1 Chitinophagaceae bacterium
GTTTGAATGGGCTTTCGGTTGGGTGGCAGCTCATCCATAACGCTGTAATCGAGATCGCCGTATGCGGTCATGGCCAAAGTCCTTGGAATGGGGGTGGCTGTCATTACCAGCACATGGGGCGGGATACTTGCTTTGGCCCAAAGTTTGGCCCTTTGCGCCACTCCGAACCGGTGCTGTTCATCCACAACTGCCAGGCCAAGATTGTTGAAGATCACGGGATCTTCCACCAGGGCATGTGTGCCGATGATGAAATGGAGTGTTCCATTGGCCAGCTCCTCGAGGATCAGTTTCCGTTCAGATTTTTTGGTGGTCCCTGTCAGGATCTTCACATTCAGGGGGAGGTCCTTCAGTAATTTGGCGATATTGGCATAGTGCTGCCGGGCCAGGATCTCCGTGGGCGCCATCAGGCAGCTCTGATAGCCATTGTCTGCGGCCAGCAACATCACCAGCAGGGCTACAATTGTTTTGCCACTGCCCACATCTCCCTGGAGGAGGCGGTTCATCTGCTTGCCGGTGCCGGTATCTTTCCTGATCTCTTTCACCACTCTTTTCTGTGCTCCGGTGAGCTCGAAAGGAAGATGGTGCTCATAAAAACTATTGAAATGCTCACCCACCTGAGAGAATACCACGCCACGGGAATAGCGGTGGCGCTGGCTCTTGATGAGGCCCAGCCTGAGTTGGGCGATAAAGAATTCCTCGAATTTAAGGCGGTTCATGGCTGCCTGCCAGGCTTCAGGTGAAGGGGGGAAATGGATATGCTGCAATGCCTGGAACCTGCTTACCAGTTTGGTTTCCTGCAGGATGTCATCGGGCAGGTTCTCGGGAAGGTCCTGCTCCCGGAGCTGTGCTACCAGTGTTTGGGTGAGTTTTCCGATCTGCCGTCCTCCGAGGCCGCGGGCCTTGAGCTTTTCCGTGGTGGGGTACACGGGCTCCAGGTAGCTCTTGGTTTCTTTGCCTGTTTCCTGGAGGGACTCGATCTCGGGGTGGGTCATTTGTGCCTGACCCTGGAAGAAGCTAACCTTTCCAAATATCCGAAATCCGGAGCCGATGGTGAGGGTCTTCTCCATCCAGGTGATGCCCTGGAACCAGATCAGCTCCATGGTGCCGGACTGGTCCCGGATCTCGGCCACCAGCCTTTTGGCCCTTTTCTCGCCCATAATGCCCACACTGGTGATGCGGCCGGCCACCTGGATATAATCCGTATTCGGGGTGATATCCCTGATCAGGTTCACCCGGGTACGGTCCACATGCCTGAAGGGATAATATTCCAGCAGGTCCTTGAAAGTGAAGATGCTCAGTTCCTTCCGGATCATTTCTCCTTTCTGGGGGCCTACTCCTTTCAGGTATTCAATAGGGCTGCTTAATATGTTATGTGTTCCCGAAATGCTAAAGAATTTGGAACAAAAATAAGACGATCTACTCTTTCACATACACTTCGATCCATGAATTGCTGCTCGGCTTTCTGGTAGCAGGGAATACATCGATCTGTTTATAATCTTTCAGCAAGGCTTCCCGCACCCTGAAAGGGTAGAAATTGTTGGCATACGGAATGTATTCGTATAATACAAGATCGTAATGTTTCTGGTGGATGCGATCCACAAACATATCGGTCTGTTTCTCGAACATGCCTACTCCCTGGTGAAACCAGAGCGGATAATAATCGCCTGTTTCCAGCGAATAGGGGATCTCAACCGCCAGCGGCGTGAGCTCGGACATATTGAGCACTTTGAGGTTCTTGTTGTTCTTCACCAGGGGCATGGCCATCAGCCGCTCGATACCATCCACTGTAGGCCCGGGCACCAGTACTTTTTCGAATGATCTCAGTTTGGGAACACGCCATTGGCTCAGGGGCACATCCGTTGTGTCCAGGCTGAGGATATAAGTGTTCTTGTTCACTACATTCGGATATACGATGCCGTTATAAGTGGTGCTGGCAACAGGCTCGCCACCTCCTTTGAACACGAAGCGCTCGAAATATTTCCACACCATATGGCTCCACCAGAGCACCACTCCGAGCGTACCCACGATCAGGTATTTCTTTTGACTAAAATCAATGGAGAAGGCCCTGGCCAGCAGCACGAATATGAAAATGAAAGCGAAACTGTGGAAGAAGATATTGTTATCTGCCGGCACATAGCTGGTCACCTGGAAGATGGCCGCTTCGGCCAGGATGCCCAGTGTGAGCAGGGTGAAGATCATTTCTGGCTTGTTCCTCCAGTACTCTTTCCAGTTCTTCACGGTAGCCATCAGCAACAGGACGATTATGAATACATAGAATTTGAGCCACATGGAGCCATTCATCAGCTCCCCGATGATATCCCTCATGGATACACGGGAAGTATGCGGAGGCTGGCCGTGATTGAACCAATACCCGAAGCCATGGGAGAGGAAGGGGAGGATCATGATAAGGGCCGTGATGAAAGTGGCCCCTACGAAGATCCCGATGGGTAACCATTTCTTTTCCGTCAGCGCGCTATAGAATAAGAGGGCCAGGCAGATCAGGAACCCGAGCGCTCCGCCATCCTGTTTGGTGAAGAAAGAAAAGAAGAGGAACATACCGGCGGGAATGAGCCAGAGCAGCTGCTTCCTGCTTTGTGATCCCGTAAGATATTTCAACAAAAAGGCGATGCCGATCAATTCATATACGATCACGGTATGATTATACCATGGCCAGTAATTGAGAAATGAATACGAGAGGCTGAATAACAGCACTCCGAGGAAACGCAATCCTGGCTGTACTTTCAGGCTTTTGGCTATCGAAAGGAATGCAAAGCCCGATAAGAGGTTGATGAATGCCTGTGCCTTTACAAGCGTTATCAGTTGCGGACCGAATATCTTGAAGAAGGCGGCGGGCACTACCCAATACATATAACCCAGGGGTATCCCAAAGTCTTTGTAAGGCAGTTGCCCTTCAGACATACGGTAAGCGCCTTCCCAGCTCAGAAAGATATTGATGCGGTACGGGAAAACGGCAAAGAGGGGGGCGATCGCAATTACAACGATCACCAGGATTTCGGCGATTGCCAGTAAACGTTTCATGGAAACAAATATAATGTGCATCCCGGGAACAAGGAAATGATTGGAACGCTACCTTTTAGTGGTATTGCGGCTTCCGGGAATTGGCTGTATCTTGCGCCCCAGATAGCAGTCAATCATGCGTGATTATATCAAACTGGTTAGGCCGAAAGACTGGGCCAAGAATCTCTTCCTGTTCGTACCTTCTTTTTTTGCAGGTAAAATGTTCAACCTGTACAAATTCGAGTTACTGGTAGGCGGTTTTTTTGCATTCAGTTTCCTCGCCAGCAGTATTTATATCCTCAATGATTATCGGGATATCGAATCGGACCGCAAGCACCCTACCAAGTGCAAACGCCCGCTGGCAGCGGGTACGGTGAGCAAGCCCGTGGCATTGATCATCTGTTTCGTGCTCTTTGCGGCAGGTATGCTGATCAGTTATTTACTGGACAGTAGCGGCAAATTCCTCTTCGTTGCCTGTTTGTATTATATCCTCAATATCGGATACTGTTTTGGGCTCAAGAATGTGAGCATCGTAGACCTCATCATTGTGGCTACCGGTTTTGTATTGAGGGTGAAAGGCGGCTCCATCCTGGCCGAAGTGGACCTGAGCCACTGGCTCACCATCATGACCTTCCTCCTGGCCATTTTCATGGCCATCGCCAAAAGAAGGGATGATGTGATGCTGAAAGCCAGTACCGGCCTGGATATGCGCAAAGTGGTGAAAGGCTATAACCTCGAGTACCTGAACCTGATGCTGGGCCTGATCTGCGCTATTCTGATAGTGACATATATCAATTATACGACGTCCTCCGCTGTGCTGTACAGCCAGTTCGGCCATCGTATCTATTATACCGCCCTTTTTGTGATTGCAGGAATTATGCGATATTTGCAAATCACCTTCGTCCAAAACAAGGCCGGTTCGCCTACCGAGATCCTGTACAAAGACCGATTTATCCAGGTTACCCTCCTCTTATGGATTGCCAGTTTCTTTTTCATTTTGTATATGAAAGATGTAACGATTTTTGATAAATAAAACGTCCTGGCAAGTTTGTTATGAAAAAAGTGATCGCCAACTGGGGCAATTACCCGGCTATGGAAAGCGATGAACGCCTGTTCTCTTATGATGATCAGTTACAGGATATCATTCGCAACAGTCCGACCTTCATTCCCCGTGGGAACGGACGCTGCTATGGAGATGCTTCCCTCGCCGGTGAAACCCTCAATACCCTCAAATACGATAAGATACTTTCCTTCGATACGGAGAACGGAATATTCGAGTGTCAGAGCGGCCTCACGCTGGATCAGATATTGGAGGTGGTGGTTCCCAAAGGATGGTTCCTGCCTGTAACGCCAGGCACCAAATTCATCACGGTAGGTGGCGCCATCGGCAGCGATGTGCACGGGAAGAACCACCATGTGGATGGCACTTTCGGGCAGCATGTAGTGGATATGGACATCATACTGGCTGACAGCTCAATGATCACCTGTTCCCCATCAGTATACCCCGATCTGTTTGAAGCTACCTGCGGAGGGATGGGACTAACAGGAATGATCACCCGAATTAAATTCAAATTAAAAAAAGTCCCTTCTTCGTATATCAAGCAAAAACAGTTGAAGGCCGCTAACCTGGACGAGCTGATCCGACTCTTTGAGGAATACAAACACTATACGTATTCCATGGCCTGGATCGATTGCCTGCAAAAGGGAAAGAGCTTCGGCCGTGGCATCATGACCATCGGTGAGTTCGCCAAACCGGAAGAGCTGAACGAAAGCCAGCGCAAAGCCCCGCTGGCATTGCCAAAGAAGAAGGCCATCACCATCCCTTTCAATTTCCCCTCCTGGATCCTGAATACATTTACGGTGAAAGCCTTCAATTTCCTGTACTACAATAAAAATGTAAATAAGGAGATCAATAACGTTGTTACGTACGAACCTTTCTTCTATCCGCTGGATGCTTTGCTGCACTGGAACCGTTGTTACGGAAAGAAAGGATTTGTGCAGTACCAGTTCGTGTTGCCACTGGCAGCGAAAGAAGGCCTGGTGGATATCCTCCGCCGCATTGGTGCAAAAGGAATGGGCTCATTCCTGGTGGTGTTGAAAGTGTTCGGAAAACAGGAAGACAATCTCATTTCATTCCCCTTTGAAGGATTCACCCTGGCGCTGGATTTTCCCGTGCGCAAAGGATTGTTCGAATTCCTGGATGAGCTGGATGCAGTGGTGTTGAAATATGGAGGCAGGCTCTATATGAGCAAGGACGCCCGCATGAAACCTGAAATGCTCAAAGCTGGTTATCCAAGGCTGGAAGAATTCAAGTCCATCGTGAGAAAATACAATCCTGATGGGAAGATCCGCTCTGTTCAATCAGACAGACTGGAGCTCACAAAATAATCACAAAGAGAAACAACCACATAATGCCTACCGTTTTGATACTTGGCGCTGCTTCCGATATGGCTGTAGCGATAGCAAAGAAATATGCCTCCAAAGGTTTCAATGTGCAACTGGCTGCCCGCAACCCCAGCCGATTGCAAGCCCTTCAATCCGACCTCAATATTCGCTACAATATCAATTGTACCTTGCATGAGTTCGATGCGCTGAACTATGAAAGTCACCAGGCTTTCTTCGACAGGTTGGCCCCCAAGCCTGACCAGACCATCTGTGTATTCGGATACCTGGGCGATAATGAAACGGCCCGAACCAACTGGAGTGAATCTGCAAAGATCATCCATACAAACTATACCGGCGCCGTTAGTATCCTCAATGTGGTCAGCAATTATTACGCCTCACAGAAGAGCGGTATCATTGTTGGTATCAGCTCGGTTGCCGGCGAGCGGGGCAGGCAGAGCAATTATTTGTATGGAAGCGCCAAAGCAGGTTTCACGGCCTATCTCTCAGGCCTGAGAAACCGGATGTTCCATGAGAACGTACATGTAGCGAGTATCCAGCCCGGCTTCGTATACACGGCCATGACAGCCAATATGAAGCTGCCCCCATTGCTGACGGCAAAACCAGAAGATGTAGCCAACACTGTTTTCAAGGCAGCAACTAAAAAGAAGAATACGGTATATGTGAAATGGTTCTGGCGCTGGATCATGCTGATCATCAAATCGGTCCCTGAATTCATGTTCAAAAAATTAAAGCTGTGAGCAGAAAGATCGCTTTTTTCGATTTTGACGGCACTATCACTACAAAGGATACCATGCTGGAAATGATCCGCTACACATTCGGGTCATGGAGGTTCATGTTGGGATTCATGTTGAAGAGCCCATTCATTGTGGCTTACAAACTGAAGCTGATCAGTAATCATACGGCCAAGCAGCAGGTGCTGAAATTCTTTTTCGGAAAAATGGACAAAGAGAAATTCAATGCGCTTTGCAAAGAATATGCGGAAGAGGCCATTCCTGTTGTAGTGAGAGCGAAGGCGATGAAAGAAATTGAAATGCTGAAAGCGAATGGTGCTGCGGTGATCATCGTTTCGGCCTCACCGGAGAATTGGCTGCAACCCTGGTGTGATGCCAATGGCCTGCAGTTGATCGCCACCCGTATGCAGGTAACAAGCGACCGCATCACCGGCAGGATCGAAGGGCTCAATTGCCATGGGGAAGAAAAGGTCTGTCGCATCCGTCAATCCTTCGATCTTTCCCAATACGATCAGATCTATTGTTATGGAGACACAAACGGTGACAAGCCCATGCTGGATCTTGCCACCGTATCATTTTTCAAACCTTTCCGTTAGAGGTATGGCTACTTCTTAACGATCTTTCTTATTTCGCGCCATCCGTTCTCCCCGGTTATGGCTACCAGGTAGATGCCGGTATGGAGATCGCGGGTATCGATATCAGCCAGTAGCTGATCTTGTTGCTTGCTGTATTGTGATTGTTTCACCAGTCTTCCGTCCATGCTCAGGATCCTTACATTCAGCCTGCCGCGTTCCTGGTTGTTCACAGACACCCATAGCGTTTGTTGAACAGGGTTAGGGAACCATTCCACATCATTGCTGAGCAGATCCCTGCGTACCGGAATGATCTTCGAGTACATAGGCTTACCGCCGGAAACGATCTTCAGCCTGTAGAACGACTGACCGTTTGCATGGAACCAGTTGTAATTCCTTTCTGCAATTTTTCCTTTGCTATAGGTGGTATAAACGGCTATGTACTGTTTTCCATCATTACTGGCCTCGATGATGAATTGCTCATCTCCGGTTTCTTCGGCGGTGGTCCAGTTGAGCTGGGTGCCTTTGCCACTGGCGCTTGCTGCAAACAATTTGAGTTTGATGGGAAGAACGATGGAGGTGGACTTCACTACAACCGTGTCCTTGGTAGTGGCGCCCAGGTTGTCTGTAGTTTCCAGTTCAAATTTGTAATCGCCGATCAGCAGGTTGGAAATTTTAGGGGAGGGTACACCGGCGTTCGATAAACTGTACACGGCTGGTCCGTCGATCTTGGTCCATCGATAGCTCACCACAGTTCCGTCAGGATCATAAGAGCTGGCGCCATTCAGGTCGGCTTCAGGAATGATCACTTCCTGGTCGGGGCCTGCTTCAGTAACCGGAGGGATATTGGGCGCGGCGCCACTCACCACGGTGATCACTACCTGGTCTGTGCTCCAGTCTGCGCGGTCGTCCACTGCCTTCAGTTCATACACATAGGTGCCGGGCAGGGTGAGGTTCTGCAATTTGGCAACACCGGTAGTGGATTCAGCCCCGGTGAGAGAGCCTGCTGAAGGGCCTGACACCTTGCGCCAGAGGAAGAGCACCAGTTTACCATCTTCATCCTTCGAGTAAACGGCGCTGAGGTTCACAGTCGCCTTAGTGGTAGAAATGGTAACATCAGGGCCTGCATTGGCGATGGGACGGCGGTTCACAGGCAGCGCCCTGCTTTGTCCCAGGAACCATTCATATACATTGGGATATTGATTGGTATGGCCTACATCATACACGCGGTCCCAGATGCTATGGCCTCCGGTGGGCCAGATGGTCATATAGGGATCCACTTTGGGGGGGCAGCTACGGATATTGCTGACGGCTCCTTTTGTGCAGCTCACGGGAGCGGCGCTATTGTCATCTTCTGCATGGAAGCTCCACATAGGAAGCTCCGCCTTTGCAATATTGCACCAGTCGATGGCCTGGCAGGCGCCGCAACTGGTAGCGATAGCAGCGAACTTCCTTCCATTGGCTTCAGAAAGCGCGCTGTACACCCAGGTACCGCCGCCGCCCATGCTGAGGCCGGTAAGGAAGATACGATTGGTATCGATGCTGAAATTGGCTTTGCCGTATTTCAGCATCTCATCGATATACCAGTTCTGCCAATAGCTGTAGTTGCTTTCATTCAACTGTGGCATCAGTACTACAAAGGATTCGGTTTTTCCATTCCAGGTAAAGGTCATGGTATTGCCACTGGCGATATTTTTCGCAAGGCCATTATTGAGCACCCGAGATAATTGGGTGGTGCCGTTGCCCCGTTCACCATATCCGTGAAGGAAGATGATCATGGGGTATTTTATGGAAGGATCGTAATTAGGTGGTTTGAATTCATAGAAGCCGATATCTTCATTGCTTCCGGTTTTCTTGATGCTTCTTGCTGTCAGTTGCGCGCTGGCCGTTACTGTGGCCAGCAGGCACAGGGTTACTAGAAAATTCTTCATGAGGTTCGGATTAAAAGAGTTAAAAAGGTGCACTAACGGTAAGGAACAGTCGAAACTAACGGGTACAGTAAAGGACATGCAAGCTGTTTAGCCGGGAGGCTGATCGATGCCATAATAATAGGTATGGGCATATCGATGACGGAAGTATTGAATGGTCTTCATGAGGTATTAGGATTGTACAGAAATAGCAACAATTACTGTACCATTGGCCCTGAAAATGGCTTCCAATGCGGAAAGCAGGCTAAAATCGAGGGTTTCTGCCCGGAACTGTCGTCGGGTTTTTACGGGAAGGATCTACCATGAAAACTTCGTAAAACTGACATGTAATAATAGCAGGTTGGCAGTGATTCCTTTAATATCGTTTTAACCTCCACGCTATCCATCTACTGATAATTGGTGGTTTTTTAAGTCCATTTTAATGAGTGTTAGTGTACTGTTAAGCTCAGAACCAATCAATTAAACAGGCATTCACTTTGTGCAGTCTATAGTGAGACATTTTTAAAACTTCAGGATTATGAAAAATTTCATCTTAACCATTGGCGTAGCGGCTTCGTCCATGCTTGTACTGGCTGGATGTACTAAAGACCCGCTGGATAAAATGACAGAAGAAGAGAGCAGGATCTATATTACGAATCATGATAGTACTGCCAACTTTTCTTCCTACACAACATTCTCTGTGGCCGACTCTGTGGCAGTCATCAACAATAATAAACTGGAAGAAAAATCCCTTACCGATGTGGATGCGGCATTTATTGCAGCCGTGAAAGCACAGTTGACTGCCAGAGGATATACCCTGGTAGCCAAAGATGCCAACCCTGATCTGGGTATCAATATCAACCGCATTTACAATACCTATTCCGGTATCGTAAGCTACCCTGATTACTGGGGCGGTTATCCCGGTATCTGGGATCCCTGGTACTGGGGCTATCCCGGTTATGGTTATTACTGGCCCGGGTTCTACGGCGTTTACTCCATCAGGGAAGGCGCGCTTTCCATCGATGCGCTCGACCTGAAGAATGCAGGTAAGGACAATAAGATCCATGGCATTTGGAACGGGCTGATCCGTGGCTCCGGCATTTTCCGTCCGGGTAATGGCGATAGCCAGATCAAGGCCCTCTTCGATCAGTCGCCTTACTTCAAAAGAAGCTAAGCAGGTGAACAAATTGTTGAACCGAAAAAATTAGAATTATGAAAAAGATCAGCATTATTGCTTCGATGATAGCCGGTGCACTGCTCGTTACCCTGTTGCCCAATAAAAGCCAGGCACAGCAAGGTGTCACCAAATTGAATATCGGTTATAATATCGCGTCCCCGCTGGGCTCTTTTAAAGATGAGGTGAACAAGACCTCCTTCCGCGGCTGGACGGCCAATGTACTCTACGGCGTTACAGATAAGATCTCCGTTGGCCTGGGAACAGGTTACCAGGACTTCTACCAGAAATATCCCCGCGCCAATTACAAACTGCAGGATGGCGGTGATATCTCAGCGGTAGTCAGCAATTCCATCCAGGTGGTCCCGATCCTGGCAACCGGCCAGTATAATTTCATTCCCAATGGAGTGGTACAGCCTTATGCCGGTGTAGGCGTGGGTGGTAACCTGGTTTTCTATCGCCAGTTCCTGGGAGAATTTGCCAATAGCAAAACGAAATTCGGATTTGCAGTGAGGCCGGAAGCCGGATTGTATATTCCTTTCGGAAAACGCAGTATGTCCGGAATAACGCTGAATGCGAATTACAACTATATGCCATTCGATTATAATGGAGTGAAACAATTGAGCAACTGGAGCGGTGGGATTGGAGTGAAGTTCCCGCTCGATTAACGCACCTTTTGCGCCTCTTGATATAAAAAATCCGGCTGTAAAACGAACCGGCGTGGGAGAGTGATGATTGAGCTATGGTGGGTTGGATGGATCTGGAGGAATACGATTGAGCTTCTTCGCTTACGTTTTGAAGGCCGTATTTTTTATATCATTCGGCTGATGGCCGGAAGTGCATCAGTGTTGAAGAAATGGAAGATATGGATGCACAAATGCAAAAGCCCGCATTCCGCGGGCTTTTGGCGTTTAATAAAGTTACATTTAGGTGTTAATTCAGTTGTGGATCGATGGGGTAGTTGGCCATCATTTCGTAGTCGCCGCCCAGTTCCTTCAGGGCATCTTTCCAGATATCGTCGATCTTTTTATGGAAAACGAGTTTGCGGGTAGCATGGGCCGTGAGCCATGATTTCTCTTTCAACTCATCATTGAGCTGGCCATTGCCCCAGCCTGAATAACCGATAAAGAAACGGATCTTGTTGAGATCCAGGCTGCCTTCTTTGATGAGGGCGATGGCTGTTTCAAAATCGCCGCCCCAGTAAATGCCGTCCATTACCTCGAAGCTGCCGGGGATCAGATCTGGGTATTGATGAAGGAAATGAATGGTATCCATCTGAACAGGGCCACCATAATACACGGGAAGTTTCAGCTCTTCGAGATCGTTCATCAACTCGTCCAGCGTGTGGTTGAAGGTCTTGTTGATGACGAATCCAAAACTGCCTTCTTCCTGGTGATCACATAAAAAAACCACTGTTCTCATAAAATTGGGATCCTTGAGAAAAGGCTCTGCTATCAACAACGTACCTGGACCGGGAGCTATCATATTTCTAAATTAAGACTTATATATTATTGACAAAATGATTGTTTAAAAAAAGAAAGGTTGATCAAAACTTACTAAGTTAGCGCCGCGGCTTTGGTAAATCTTAGTTAAAAGGAATTTGACCTATTTGACTAAACCCGGTCGTTCATCACCAGTTCATTAAATTTGCCGTTCGAAATTACCTGCTGAGGAAAACAGATCTGACCTCTCCCTGATCCATGGGAGACTTGCTGCCGGTGGACAGGATGCGGGTAATGAGAGCGACCACAAAAACATATCATTTGCAACTAAGGAAAATATTTCCTGTGATCATTGTTCTGATCAGCCTTTCGCTGATCGGTACAATCTATGTACAGTATAACTGGCTGCTTACCATGGAAGCAGAGAAGCAGCATGAGTTCAAGTCCAAATTGGTAAGGTCAATGGACGAAGTGGGTAAAACGCTGATGGAACAAAAGAGCACGCTGCCCACACTCAAGAACTTCCGCAACAAACCAGGCCTCACATGGCCTTCTGAACAGTTCCGCATGGAACTGATGAAGCCGCCAACCATCGCGCAGAAATTCACTGAATTTGAAGTTCAGGAAAAACTCCAGAAATCTTTCGATAGCCAGGAAGGGCTCAAAGGGATCAAGTTTGAATTTGCCATTACAGCCAATGTGAACCTGATGCATTACGAGCTCAAATCCGCCAACTTCCTCAATCTCTGGCAGGACACTGTCAATAATCTCCAGCTCGTGTACTATTTCCAGCCCGAAAGCGGATCAGACCTGGAGAACCTTGTTCCCGAAGAAGTGATGATGGTGGTAGTGCCTAACGTGAAGAAACTGGTGTTGAAGCAAATGAGATGGATGATCATCGGCGCCATCTTCTTCACCATCGTGATCATTCTCGCCTTCTACGTTACAGTAGCAGCGCTGATCCGGCAGAAGAAAATGAGTGAGATCAAGAACGATTTCATCAATAATATGACCCACGAGTTCAAAACGCCGCTAGCTACCATATCGCTGGCGGTGGATGCACTACGGAATGATAAAGTATTGCAGGACCGCCAGAAAATGGAGTATTTCAGCGGGATCATCAAAGAAGAGAATAAAAGAATGAACAAACACGTGGAAACCATCCTGCAGGCAGCAGTGATGGACCGCCAGGAGCTGCAACTGGCCAAACGTCCCGTGCATGTACATGAATTACTCAACGAGATCATCGGGGATTATACACTCCGCCTGCAGGAAAAAAATGGAAATGCCGAACTGCAGCTCAATGCCCGCAAAGACTTGGTGGAGGCGGATCCTGTCCATTTCAGGAATCTCTTTTCCAACCTGATCGACAATGCTGTAAAATATTCTGAAGACAATCTCCATATCAAACTCACCACGCATAGCACCAACAAGAACCTGGTGATCCGTATCGAGGACAATGGTATCGGTATGAGCAAAGAAACGGTACGCCGCATCTTTGAGAAATTCTACCGGGCCCATACCGGCAATATTCACAATGTGAAAGGGTTCGGTCTCGGGCTCAGTTACGTGAAAACCATGGTGGATGCGCATCACGGCAAGATCAAGGTAGACAGTACCCTCGGTAAGGGATCTGTATTTACCCTGGAATTCCCACTGCTGAAAAACTCTGGCGTTGACCCTGAAATGGCCTAATGCCTGAATAATAAACAGCCATCTCCATAACTGAGGAAACGGAACTCCCGGCTCAGTGCATGATCATAGATCTCCTTCCATTTTGGACCGGCGAAAGCCGCTACCAGCAATAATAAGGTGGATTGTGGCTGGTGGAAATTGGTCACCAGTGCATGAGGTATCCGGATGGCATATCCTGGTGCGATCAGCAACTGCGTACGGGAAAGCAGCCTGGGCAATCCCTTTGATTCCAGGTAGAGCAAAAGCGTTTCCAGCGCGGCTTTGGAAGGGATATCGCCTTTCATTTCATAAGCGTCCCATTGTTTTACGGTAAGCGCTTCCGGATGAATGTCCGGTTGATTCAGCACCTTACAGCCCAGCCAGTACAGGGATTCGATGGTCCTGAGCGAAGTGGTGCCTACGGCTGTGATATGTGTATCGATATGGGCGATCAAGTTTCGAATACTCTCCACCGTTACATCTATGAACTCGATATGCATGGGATGCTCACCCAGGGTGTCCGATTTCACCGGTTGAAAAGTTCCGGCGCCTACATGGAGGGTAACAAATTCCCTTGAAATATTTTTGGTGTCCAGTTTCTTGAAGAGCTCATCGGTGAAATGTAGCCCTGCTGTTGGTGCGGCAACCGATCCTTCATGTTTTGCATAAATGGTTTGGTAGCGCTCCTCATCTGCATGCTCTGCTTTTCTTTTGATATAGGGTGGGAGGGGCATTACGCCTGCCAGGTGTAAAACCTCTGCAAAGCTGATCCCTGGCTCATTCCAGCTCAATTGAATGGAAAAACTATCCTGGATTTTTTCGAGATAGGTGGCTTTGAGTATCAGTTCTGCATCTCCATGTGGGATCTTCTTTTCCAGGATGGTGCCGGGCTTCCATTTGGAGGCACCTCCTACAAGGCATAGCCAGGTGACGGAGCCGGTACTGCTCATGGCCGTGGTGATATCCGGATATTTTGGATGCGGCTCCAGGCAAAAGATCTCGATGGTGGCGCCGGTGGGCTTTTGAAAGAGAAGCCTGGCGGCAACCACCCGGGTATTATTGAAAACGAGCAGGGAATGGGAAGGAAGATATTGATCGAGGTTTCGATAGATGTCTTCATTGATCTGTTCATTTTTCCAGATCAGTAAACGCGATGCATCCCGGTTTTGCAGGGGATATTTGGCGATCAGGTGCTCAGGGAGATCGTACGTGAAATCTTTGATGGAAATATCTTTCGGGTGCATGCGCTTCATTCTTTTAAAAACCGCACAAAGGTAAGTGTTACATTTTTCCGGAATATGCCTGTCGCTCACGTCCCCGTGAGCCATGGGCGGTCCCTGCATTTTCTCCCACCATTTCCCCACTTTCTCCCCTTTTCCAAAATCGCTCTCCAAAACCTTCCCCGATGGGCGGGGCAGTCAAAATGATCACAGGTGGAAAACTTTGAATTCCTGATCGCTTGATTTTGAGCTTATAGCGAATCAGATACACAGGATACGCACAGGTTTTACCCGTAAATCCACAGGAAATCCACAATTGGCTCCCTGGTTTTTAACATATGATGGTGAAATGCAGGCTGGTAGCGGGTTTGAAATATGCAAGAC
>JAGIAP010000012.1:0-7688 GCA_017744805.1 Chitinophagaceae bacterium
AGCGCCATCACCATTGGCAGTGTGATCATGCTGGTATCGCTCATGGCGATCGCATACCTGCTGGATGACCTGAAGGATCAGCCATCGATGGCCATTGCCCTGATCAGCGCCACCTTGTTCGGCTTCCAGTTCCTCATCAATAACCTGCAGACCTTACCCGGCGATTATTTCCATGGAAAGAATGTAGGCGTTGTGGCCGGCATGGGCGGCACTACGGCGGTAGCTGGCACGCTGATCACTACCTGGATCGTTCCGGTGATCACCAGGGTAAGTTATACATCTTTCTTCATCATGGGCGCACTGATGGTGCCGCTGGCATGGTGTTGCATCATGTTCATTTCATCCAAAAAACAATTAAAACAAGAAAAAATATGAGACTTAAAGGAAAAGTGGCCATTGTATCAGGCGGCGCGAGAGATATCGGCAAAGCCGTATCCATTAAGCTGGCGCAGGAGGGGGCTAAAGTGGTGGTGAACTATTTCAGTAGTGAGCAACAGGCGCAGGAAACCCTGGCGGCCATCAAAACCATCGGTGGGGAAGCCATTGCCGTGAGGGGCGATATGAGCAAAGGGGAAGATGTGGCAAAGCTGGTGAGCGAAGCGCAAAAAGCTTTCGGCAACGAGATCCATATCCTGGTGAATGTGGCCGGTGGAATGGTGGCGCGCAAACTGATCGCCGATATGGATGAGGATTTCTGGGACCATGTGATGGGGCTCAATGTGAGATCGGCCTTCCTGCTTACAAGGCAGGTAGTGCCTCATATGCCGGCTGGGAGCGCCGTAGTGAACTTTTCATCGCAGGCAGGCCGCGATGGTGGCGGCTTTGGCGCTTCCGCGTATGCAACGGCCAAAGGTGCAGTAGCCACTTTCACGAAAGCGATGGCTAAAGAGCTTGGTCCCAAAGGGATCCGGGTAAATGCTGTGGACCCCGGCATGATCGCCACTTTCTTTCATGATAGTTTCACCAAGCCCGAAGTGCGTCAGAACGTGGCCAATGCCACCCCGCTGCGCAGGGAAGGTAAGGCCGAAGAAGTAGCAGACCTGGTGGCCTACCTGGCCAGCCAGGAAGCCAGCTTCATCACCGGCGCCAATATCGATATCAACGGAGGAACTTATTTCTCCTAAACTGGTAGATCCGTATTCATAATAGTGCTCACAATTTTACTGGTTAAGTAGCAGGGCTGCACATTTGTGCGGCCCTTTTCTTATCTTGGCGCAGGTAGTAGCCGGGCTACAGCCGGATTCAGCAGCATAGCGTATTTTTGATCTCTTAACCAGGAAAAGAAAGTTTATGGACAGTACCAAAAGATTCAGCAACCGGGTGGAAGATTATGTAAAGTACAGACCGCATTATCCCAGGGAAATCGTTTCTTTTCTGGCCGATCGATATGATCTCTCCAATGATAAATTGATCGCAGATATCGGCGCTGGCACAGGGATCTCTTCCCACCCCTTTCTGGAAGAGGGATACAGGGTGATTGCCGTAGAGCCTAATAAGGAGATGCTGGATAAGGCCATTGAGCTATTGAGCGTTTATCCTGAATTCTCTTCCGTTCCGGGTACGGCAGAAAAAACTACCTTGAAGGCACATAGTGTGGATGCCATCATTGCCGGTCAGGCCTTTCACTGGTTCGATCGTGATAAGGCAAAGATCGAGTTCAGGCGCATCCTCAAAAAAGCAGGAGTGCTGGCCATCATCTGGAATGAAAGGCTGATAGAATCGCCTTTTGAAGTGGAGTATGACGCCCTCATCGTGAAACATGCCAGCGATTATGTAAAAGTGGACCATCGGAATATAAAAATGGAAGATATGGTCCGCTTCTTCGATCCTGCGCCCGTTGAATTGAACGTTTTCTCCAATAAACAGGTCTTCGATCTTGAAGGGCTGAAAGGCCGGCTTCTTTCTTCCTCCTATATGCCCGCTAAGGGGGACAAGGGGTATGATGAAATGATCGACGACCTCCAATTGCTTTTCGACCGGTTCAAGGAAAATGAACTGATCGTCATCAACTACGCTACCAGGGTCTATTCCGGGATATTGTAAAGAATCCTGAAAAAAATCTTCTTCCGGGTTCACCCCCGATGGCATATCCGGTGTTACCAGATTGACCAAACACGTAACACTGCAAAGAAGAGATCCATTTTACCTTTCCTTTAATAACGCATTGAAACGATCTTTTCCGGCTTTACAAATGGAAGGTAACCAGGGAAATATTATTGATCTGTCTGCTCTCGAAGTACTATTCCGGGAACACTACCAGGCATTGTGCCAGGCTGCTTACTATGTGAGTGGCAGTGATGAGGTGGCCCGCGATGTAGTACAGGATTTCTTTTTCCATTGCTGGAACAAGCGGAAAGAAATGCTGATTGTAGGGGATTTTAAAAGTTATGCCATCCGTTCAGTGAAAAATGCAAGCCTGAATTACTTGAGAAACAACAAAAAGATCAAGATCTCCGATGAGTCGGCCTTCACCAATGTGGTGGCCGAGCCCTCCAAATCGTCGTTCGACAATGCGGATGAGGAGGGTAAGAACCGCGCCCTGTGGAAGGCCATTGACCGGTTGCCCGAACAGCGGAAAGCCATCTTCCTATCCTCCAACCGGGATGGTCTTTCCTATGCACAGACGGCAGAAAAGATGGGCATTTCCATCAATACCGTCAAAACCCAGATCAGACTGGCTTACCAGTTCCTGCGCGAAGAATGCGCCTGGCTGTTGTATTCCCTGCTGATCCTGGTATTCTTAAAAAAATAAATAAGATAGTTCACCCATTATGAGAATGGCGGTGTTCTATCTGAGCTGATAACAAAATATATGGAACCGAAAGAAGAAAATAATATCCGTTGGGATAAGCTCGAAGAGCAGCTTGACCAGCCATCCATTGACCCCGATCAATCGGGGCTCACGGGAGAGGAGCGGGGTGTATTGCTTTTCTTCAAAAGGCTGAGGGCAAGGCTAAGGCCATTGGATCCTGAACAGAGCTTCCCGGTAGAAGCCGGTTGGGACCATCTGAAACAGAGGATCGGAGCTTCCGGGGATGCCCGCGCCACTACGGTCCGCTTTTTCAGCAGGCGTTTTGCCGCGGCTGCAGCCATCTTGCTACTGCTGGCTGCCGGGGCATTCTGGTGGTTAGCATCCGAAAGGAGAGCCCTTCCCGCTGCAGGGATTGCCGGAAACAAGGATTCCGTACAACGTGCGGATCTGCCTCCATCCGGCGATGTGCAACTGGTACTGGCAGACGGGCAAAAGCTGAGCCTTGGCCAAAAGCAATCTATCACCGAAAAAAATGGAGTGGCTATCCACGCCACTGAAGGAAAACTGGAATATGCAAAGTCGGATAACAGATCATCCGAACTGCTGTACAATACTTTGATAGTACCCAGGGGAAAGAAGACCCAGGTGGTACTTCCCGATGGCACCAAAGTGTGGGTGAATGCTGCTTCCAGCCTCCGTTATCCTGTGGCCTTCACAGGCAGATCCCGGGAGGTTACCATTGAAGGGGAAGCTTATTTTGATGTGAAGAAAGATGAGGAGAAGCCCTTCATCGTTCATAGCAGGAATGCCGATGTGGAAGTGCTCGGAACCGCTTTCAATGTGAATGCATATGAAACGGAAACCCTCACCACGCTCGAAAAAGGAAAGGTAAGCGTGAAAGCAAAGGCTGGTTCCCTGATCCTGGCGCCCGGTGAACAGGCTGCCACGGAAGACAGGTCGGGGCTCTTAAAGAAAACACCGGTGTATACCAGGTTGTATACAGGGTGGAAGGATGGAGAGCTTTACCTGGAAGACCTTTCGCTCGGTAGAATTGCCGATCAACTTTCACGTTCCTACGATTACGAATTTGAATTTACAGATGCATCCCTGAAGGAGCTGCATTTTACAGTAGATATGGCCGCACCGGATAACCTCCAGGCCGTACTGGATCATATCAGCAATACCACTGAAGGACTGAAATTCACAGTCTCCGGAAGAGTAGTGCAGGTTTCGAAATGAACGCATAATCCATACCCTTAAACCTTCTGTTCCTTAGTGAATGGAGTAAACCGGGGATGATCCCGGGATCTCAACACAACTAAACTGCTTTAGCAATGAGAATTTTTGAACTGCTGCCTGCTTGTTTGCGGGTGCGCGGCCCCGTTATGCGCGCCGTTCTGTCCCTGCTCTTGATTTTTTCTACCCTTGTACTTTCAGCCCAGTTGGTGAACCGGGCGCTGGACAAGAAGATCACTTACAAGGTCAGCAATGTTACGCTGGCGGAAGCCCTCCGCAAGCTGAAAGAACTATGTGGTGTTCATATCACCTTCAACCAGGAGGATGTGAACAAGGAAACGGGCATCACGGTGAGCGCTACCGATAAAGTAGCCCGTGAGGTGCTGGACAAGATCCTGGCCAATAGCGCCCTGATGTATGCCGAAGGCACCGAGGGAAATATCCTGCTGGTACCCAAAAAGAATAAGAAAGAGAGCCCCCGGGCCGGGAAATTCTTCAACGTGAATGGACAGGTGATCGATCCGAATGGCAACCCCCTTTCCAATGCATCCATCATGGTGATGCCGGAAAAACGTGGTCTCAGTACAGATAATAACGGCATGTTCAATCTCGTTGCCAAAGAGAATGATGTGCTGGTATTCAGTTACCTGGGCATGAAGCCATCCGAGAGGACCATCAAAAAGGATATCTTCCTGAAAGTGGCGTTGGACACGGCTCCTGTGGTAATGACCGAATACGTGGTCACCGGTTATCAGAAGATCGATAAGAGAATGCTTACCGGCGCGGTTACCGTACTGAAGTCTGAAGACTTCATGCAACCTGGTGTGGCATCGGTAGCACAAATGCTGCAGGGGAAAGTGCCTGGCATGACCACAGTATTCAATTCCGGCAGCCCTTCTGCCACGCCCAAGATCAGGATCAGGGGTACTTCCACCATTCTCGGAAATGCAGCGCCACTTTGGGTAGTGGACGATATCATCCGCGAGGATAACGTGAACCTGAACCCGCTTCAATTGAATGCGGCCCTGTCCGAAGCTGCCAATTCCAATTTTGCCATCGTCGGCAATGCCATTTCCGGTGTGAATCCTAACGATATTGAAAGCATAACGGTCTTGAAAGACGCTGCAGCCACTTCCGTATACGGAGTAAGGGCTGCAAACGGCGTAATAGTAGTGAAGACCAAACGTGGTAAGGCAGGCCCCACCAACTATAGTTACTCAGGAACATTCGGCCTTACCAACCGCCCCAATTACAATAAAATGTACCTGATGAACTCACAGGAGCGTGTGGCTTTTTCAAGGGAAATGATCAATGATGGTATTTACTATGCCGCTACGCCAATACCCGTATCATATGAAGGTCTGGTGGAGAAGCTGAATAACCGCGAGATCACCCAGGATGAATTTGCCGCCAAAGTGAAAGACCTGGAGTATATGAATACAGACTGGCTGAAATTGCTGGGCAGGAATGCCTTCAATCAAAACCATAGCATTGGTGTATCCGGTGGTACCGGCAAAACAGCCTATTATTTTTCTGTAGGTTACAATTCCAACAAAGGCGCCATGAAAGGTGACGACCTGGAATTGTATTCTGCCAGGGCAAATATCGATATCATCCCTTCAACCAAATTTCGTGCATCATTTGGACTGGATGCGAGTTACAGAAAGGCCGAAGGCTTCTTTGGCGTTAACCCGCTCGACTATGCGCTGAGAACTTCCAGGGCCATTTCCCCGGATGACTTCTACAGGAAAAGCACTGCTGGTCTGTCCGTCAATGGTGTGATCAAAAGGTTCGATCTTCATTACAATATATTGAATGAGCTTGCTCAAACAGGCAGCAACAATAACTCCTCTGCAGCTAATCTTACTGCCAGTTGGAATTACAGACCTCTCAGAGGGCTCAATATCAGCGGAGCATACGGATTGAATGCCGGTAGCAATACAGCTTTCAGTTTTCAAACAGACCGTAGCTATGCCGTAGCGCAATACAGGATGTACGATTTTGGCGCATTCGATAAAAGCTCTCCGGAGTTTGCCGTTTCCCCTTATCAGTATGGGGGTGTGGCCTATCCCTCCAACAGCAATATGGTCAGCTTTACTGCGCGTACCCAGGCCAGTTATGACCTGCTCCTGTTTGGATCCAGGGATCAGTTCAATGTGAACCTGGTTCAGGAGGTCCGTTCCACAAAAATGGATGGAATAAGCTCGGTGGAGATCGGCTATTTCCCGGACAGGGGCAATACCTATTTTTCCGACTTCAAACCCTCCGGTGTAGCTCCCCGTCATACTATAATTTCTACCAATACATTGGAGAATTTTATGTCCTGGTTAGGCATGATCAGTTATCGCTTGATGGGTAAATACACTTTCTATGGTAATATCCGTACTGATGGCTCCAACAGGTTCGGTCAATACTCCAACCAGAAATTCCTTCCCAACTGGAGTTTGAGCGCCAGGTGGGATGTGATGAATGAAGGATGGTTCAAGCAATTGAAATGGTTGACACAATTGTCGGTTCGCGGTTCTTACGGGTCACAAGGTAATGTGGTGAACCAGGTTGGCCCTAATCTAATCGCCACCTATCCTACAATGCCCTTCGATCCAAGATCGGGAGAGTCTGTGCTGAGCCTGAAAAGCCTGCCTTATCCCGAGCTTAGGTGGGAAAAATCGAAGAGTTTGAATATCGGGGTGGATGCCAGCTTCCTGGAAGGCAGGATCAATATGGTGTTCAACTACTGGAATAAGAAAACCTCCGACCTGCTCACTGCCCGTAAGATCGGTCATGAATATGGTATCGATGAAATGTACATGAACTACGGCTCCATGGAAAACCATGGATGGGATTTCTCCCTGTCTCTAACGCCGGTGCGTACCCGGGACTTTGAGTGGTCGCAGAGCTTCAATGCCGGTTACACGAAAAATAAGGTGCAAAATGCGGATTCCAGGTTCACCTATGTGGATTATCTCACCGGTAGGGCCGTGGTATTGGGCCGGCCATTGGAGTCTTTCTATTCATTCCCTTTTGTGGGGCTGAGTGCTGTGAATGGAATTCCCCTGTATGATTTTGGAAAGAATAAAGCAGGATATGCAGAAGACAATCCCGCAACATGGCTGGTGTATTCAGGTCCCAGTGATCCTACTGTAGAGATCGGTTCCACTACCAGCATGCGTTACAAACGATTTTCACTGAGCGCCTCCTTTGTATTGAAAATGGGGAATAAGAAAAGGCTCAACCAGTTGTTCACGTCCGGAAACTCCTCCGCCACTGTACCAGGGCCTGAAAGCAATTTGACCAGAGAATACCTGGATCGCTGGAAACAACCGGGCGATGAGTTGAAGACAAATATCCCTGCATTCGTCAACAGGCCGGCTGCCGGTTGGGATCGTGATAAGCCCTATGTATTGAATAGCTCCCTCATGGATAGCCCTTATTATCTCTATGATCTTTCTACGGCAAGATTGGTAAGTGGTAATTTCTTCCGTTGTACTTTCCTGTCCGTTTCTTATGTATTCCCAGACAGATCCCTGTTGAAATTCGGGATCAAGAGGATGAACCTTTCAGGGAATGTGTCCAATCCGTTCATGATCACCAATAAGGCATTTCGTGGACAGGATCCGGAAACCACCAACCTGGGCAGTTACGCATTGCCGATCACCCAGAATTTTTCACTTGGACTGGGCATAGATTTTTGATCATCACC
>JAGIAP010000012.1:7698-12774 GCA_017744805.1 Chitinophagaceae bacterium
TTGTTTGCTGACAGTGGTTGTTTCCATGGGATCTTGCAAGAAATTCCTGGAAGGCCGTTCGCAAAGTGAAATGACCCCTGAAACCACACTGGACTACAGCGAGCTTTTCTTCAATGAAGGCTATTCAAAAATCGATTTCTTTTTCCAGCCGGCTGTGATGTATATGGATGACGATATTCAATGTTATTCTTATCCAACCGCCTTTGATCAGCCTACTGCTGCAGAGTTCCCGCTGGCCGCATTCACCTGGCAGCCGAACTACCTTCAATTGCTCACTGGTATGGGTTATGTAACGGAAGAAGGAGGTAATACTTACAAGAAATATTACAAATGCATTGCAGGCTGCAATATTGCACTCGATGCTGTGGATAAAACCATCGGTACGCAGGAAGAAAAGGATCAATTGAAGGGAGAAGCGCTTGTATTACGTGCCTTCTATTACTTCAATCTGGCCAATCTGTATGGAAATCCTTACAATGATTCCACTACTACGCCAGAAAAACAATTGGCTGTGCCGCTGATCCTTACTTCAAATCTGTCTGATAAAATGCCTGTCCGTAATACGGTGGCTGAAGTGTACGCACAGATCGGAAAGGATCTTCTCCAGGGAATTGCGTTGCTGGAAAAGAAAAAGAAAATGTCCAGTTACAGGATGAATTACCTGGCTGCCCGTTTACTGGCTTCCAGGGTAGGGCTCTTCACTGAAAAATGGGATGATGTGATCTCCAGCGCCAGCATTGTGATCAATGATCATCCACAGATCCTGGACCTGAACGACTGGCCCGATGATTACTATCCTGATGCGGAAACTTTCAAGCCGATTTGTTCCAAGCCCAATATAGATGCGCTTTGGCTGTTTTCCGATGAATTGGATTATTACGATAACAGAACGGCGATCGTGTATGGCATTTCGGAAGACCTGGCCAGCAAATATGAGCCTACAGATATCCGGTCATGGATATACATCAGCGAGATCCCCGACTTCATAAGAATGTATGCTCCCATTAAATTCGCTCCCTATAAAAGATTGGGGAATTCCGACAGGAACTTCAGTGGCTCTGCTTTCCGCGCTACCGAAGCATACCTGAACAGGGCAGAGGCCTATGCCCAGTTATACATCAAAACCGGTGATCATACCATGGGTCAGAAGGCGCTGGACGACCTGAATGCCGTGCGCATCAAGCGATTCAAGCCAGCCGATTATCAGCCGGTAGCATTGATGCCGGCCACAGAACTGTTGCAATTTTGCAGGGATGAAAGAAGAAGGGAGTTCTGTACCGAAGGCCACCGCTGGTACGATCTGAAAAGATATGGAATGCCTTCCATTACACATATCTATTCACGTAAAGGTGTAACCGATAAATTATATCGCCTCGAAGCGCGTGATCCTCAGTATAACCTGCAGATCCCCCCTGTAAGTATGCAGATGAATTACAACCTGGTGCAAAATCCTGCAGGTCCTGAAAGAAAACCTATCAATTGATCTACAAAGCGTTTACAATGAAAAATATGGAACGTTCATTTCATATAACCGGTACCACGATTGCCTGTTTATTATCGGTACTGATGTTGGCTTCCTGTAAGAAAGAGAACAAGATAGTGGAGAACGACGATGACCGCAAGATGTATAAATTGCCGCAGGGAAATCAACCCTACGATCAGCAAATAATGGAATTCTACAACAAGTACAAAACAGTGATATTGTACAATTTTGTGGAGTCTGATTTCTCCTATAGCTTCACAGGACCTATGGAAGCAGGACTTTGGATCACACCTGCAGGCCCTAACGGCATCCAGCAAACGCTTGATTTCCTGCAGCAACATTGGTTCTCCATGTACCCGGATGAGTTCCTGAAAAAGAACCTGCCATTCAAGTTATTGCTTGCTTCCGATATCAGGAAGAGGCTGGAATGGGGCGTTCATGATACCATTCAACTGAAAGCCCGTCCCGGCTACCGGAATGTAGCCTTCGGCCTAACCGGGCATCTCGATAATCTGTCGCATGCAGCGATAGATTCCGCCAGAGGTTCCTTACATGGTGCATTCTGGCTGCAAGCCATACTGAGTGGAACTATTGAAATGCCACCGGGCTTTCCATCACTCAGTGCCTATCCTGCGGATCCTGCAGCCATGAAACTGGCTGGTACTTTTTCCTGGAGATCCCCTATGGACGGAATGCTGGATGTTGGTGACCATATCGAAATGATCACTTCACATCATAAAAGCTGGCTGGACGCCAATCTCTTTACTCCGGCCAATGACCCGGCAGGCAATTACAAGAAGAAGTACAATATCATCGTCAACTTTTACAAAACAAAGTACAATATCGACCTGCAGGCAATCGGCGATCTGTAAAGCTGTATCAATCATAACTAACCGTTACCACTACATGATGTTCCCTGTTACCAGAGCCTCTTTAGCTATTCTTGTTTTTGCTTTTTCCCTTTTTACCAGCTCCTGCAGCAGTTTTGAAACGCCGGAGATCCGTGAGCCGGAGGAAATGCAGGTACGGATCCTGAAATTCAATGGCCCTGTTGGCACTATCCGGATAGAATCGCATTGCCATAATCAGAATGGTATTGGTTTCACCTTCAAAGGGGGAGAGCTGGATCTTTTCCTGAACGATCATCCACTGGGCCACGCCGTAGTGGATACCACGTTCAAAGTAGCTTCCCATGCGGATTTTATGGTGCCTATCCAGTTTGAGCTGGACCTTAACAAATTCAGCGCCACCAATCTCGATCTCAGCAAGAAATTGCGCGTGAAAGTGGCTGGCAATATGAAGGGATCGGCCTTCGGTATCGGCAAAACATTGCCCATACTTTACGAAAAAGAACATTTGCTGAACCTGGTACTGCCCTATGCAGTAGATGGGAATTAATCGGTGACGGCATTGAAATAATGCCTGATCCCTCAAATAACACCGGATGGGAACAACTGCCATTGTTCCCATCCGGTGTTATTTTTTTGTTTGTTCCGGCATTTTCCCGCCGATTGGCAGCTATCCGCACTATGAATACGGGAATAATCCTGTAATTTCATTTACCCGGTATATACATCAAGCCCCGGAATTACAGACCATCCAGTATGAAAATTGTAAACAGGCAATTCTTACCGATCTTGCTGGCTGCATTGGCTACAGGTTGCTGCAGCACGCTACAGGCCCAGTTCTCCGAGGGCATTTCAGCAGGTTACACGCTCAATCAACCCGATAAGGATCCGGGAATGGCCTGGTCGCAGCATCTTCCGTCAGGCGGATTTGCCATCGGGATCCCTGTTCAGTACGATCTCGGCAAACACCTGGCCCTGCGCGCAGAGCCTGGACTTTTCCAGAAGAATGTCAGCATGGAAAGGACCCATGATTATTCCGGCACATGGGAAAAAAAATACAATAATTATATTCAGCTTCCGGTAATGGTCCAGTACAGGACAGGCGCCAGGAAATTCTCCGGCTTTATTCAGGCTGGCCTCTATGCCGGGTACTGGATCAGCAGCCGCCAGGAAGGGGCCGTCCCCGATATCTATGACCTGATAGATCAACCCAATCCCGACGGCACTACCACCTCTTATTTCCGCATCAAACAGTATAATACAAAATACAGCTTCAACGATGTGAAGGATCAGCGTTTCGATGCTGGTGCACTGGCGGGGATCGGTCTGAACTATCATTATAACCCACGGTTCACCTTTTACCTGGAACTGCGATACAGCCAGAGTTTCAACAGTTTTGAAAAAAAGTATATGACGCCACAGCAAAGGCCTGTTCACCAAACAGGCGCTACTATGCTGGGATGTATGATGAACCTATTCAACCGTAAATGATCATGAAGCTGCATAACCGATACAGGATCGTAATTTGTTTGATCCTCCTCGTTGCGGGTTGGCAAAGCTGCAGGAAAGAGACCGGCGCCCCTGAGGATAAGCCTCTCAATAATTTCAGCGAAGTGTTTGAGCAGTTCTGGGCCAGGATGAACAACAGGTATGTTTTCTGGAACGAGGACAAGACAGACTGGGATGCGAAATATAAACAATACAAACCTCTTTTTGAAGCGCTCGATATCAACAAGAAGGCCGATCTGCAGAAGTCTGTCCAGTATTTCCGGGAGATGACCGCCGATCTGGTGGATGGACATTACTATATCAGCTTCACACAGCCGCTATTGCGGGACTCCTCCATCTATCCCTCCCTGGCAAGGAAGAAACAATCCCCTTACTATCATGGCCCCGTCAATTACTCCGTGATGGTACGCAATCACCTGGACCCTGGTTTTCTTTCCGGGGCAGATGGCAAAACAGCGGCGGTCAGCGGCACAATCAACAATAATATCTTGTATTTTAGTTGCAGCAATTTCTTTCTCTATGAAGCCTACCATGCTACAGGCAATAACAATGTGAAGAATGTGCTCCGGTACTTTTTCAATATGCTGGAAGAGCCGGCAACTCCCTATAAAGGCATTATCCTGGACCTGCGTGGTAACGGGGGAGGGGATATCAGTGATCTCAATTTCCTGATGGGCCGGTTCACCACTTACTACCTGCCTTTCGGATCTACGAGGTACAAGACAGGGGCGGGCAGGCTCGATTACTCTCCGTGGATCGATAGCCATATCACACCGGTAAAAGATAGTAAGGGAGTGAATGCTCCGGTGATTGTGCTGGCTGATAATTTTTCCGCATCGTTGGCGGAAAGCGTAACCATGGTGGTGAAACAATTGCCCAACGGTAAATTCATCGGTGAGCCCACCTGGGGGGCCAATGGGCCTTATGCGTCCAATGAACTGCTGTACAACGCAGGCCCTTTTGAATTGAAGAATTTCATGAAAGTGCAAACTTCCTCTGCCGCCTTCAAGAATATCAACGGCGAATTCACGGAATCAGTGGGCATTACGCCCGATCTCTTTGTGCCATTCGACATGACAGCTTATCAGCGGGGTAAGGACCTGATCCTGGAAGCTGCCATCGGACTGTTGAAATAATCCCTGTTTTATCCAATCGCTTAGATATTACTCCGGTTTGAAAGGGCCTCGGTAAAATTTCGGTGAATAATTTGGTTTGTATCATAAACCAGATTTACAT
>JAGIAP010000012.1:12784-35826 GCA_017744805.1 Chitinophagaceae bacterium
GTTAATTCGATAATATGAAACAAGCTGAACCTGTTTTGAGCCCCGCCGAGAGCCTGCAACTGATTGCCGGTGTGATGGCGGATACCAGGCATTCCCTGCGGCCCTGGAAATTCGTTTTCCTTCTGTGGGGATGGCTGATCCTGATTGCGAGCCTGCTCTTCTTCGTGTTGAAGGAATTCACGGATTTCCCTGCCTATTTTTTGCCTTTCCCATTGCTGGTGGCAACGGGGATCCTGGTCAGCATCAGGCATTTCAGGAAGCATCGTTATAACAGTGAGGGGTATGCGGATCATTATGTAAAACAATTATGGACGATCCTGGGCATCGCTTTTGGGGTAGTGGTGATAGTGAGTGTGATCAGGCAGGTGCCGCCATTTACCTATACCATGGTGATCGGGGGCATTGGTACGCTGCTCACCGGAAGACTGATCCGATTCTGGCCCCTGGTGTTGGGAGGTGTATTGTTCCTGGCATTGGCGCTTGGCGCTGTTTTTACACCTGACGCTTACAAGCCATTGCTGCAGGCAGCCGCTGTTTTGGGTGGATACCTCCTGCCCGGGTATTTATTGGGTGATCAAAAGCAACAGCATGCTGAATGAACTGGATCCTGTACTGAGCACGCAGGTGCGGCTGGCCATCGTTTCTGTGCTGGTGAAATTGAAGAAGGCGGATTTCAACCACCTGATGGAAGTGACCAATACCACACAAGGTAATCTTAGCCATCAGATCAAAAAGCTCCAGGAAGCAGGTTATATCGAGGTATTGAAGACCTTTAAAGGGAACTACCCCCAGACTGTTTGTTCGCTCACCACGAAGGGCAGGAAGGCATTCGAAAAATATGTGGACGATATCAAAGGGTACCTGCATCTCTGAAAGATAATATCAAGGCTATAAGCCTTTTTTTATCGAAATTAGGTTTGTAGTGCAGACCATATTAATAAACAGAACTAAATATTCATTCCATTTCAAAATTCAATTTTATGTTAGTTGAGAAGCACAAGGGGCCAAATCCCGGGATCACCGCCATCGTTTATACGGGACTGTTTGCGCTGAGCCTTATTTGTTATTTTTCGCTTTCCCATGGCAGTGGTTATCCTATCCCGTTTGGGCCGGTGGAGCAGTCGCAATCCATTTTTCTTCATTATCCCGGAGCATTGCTGGCCAATGCATTTTTCCAGTTTGGAATGGCATTCCCGTTGGGCTTGTTCACGGCGGCCGTTACCAGCAGGTTGACGTTCCTGGGTGTACGGGCAACAGGTGTTTCCATTGCCTTGTTCGGAGGTGTGGCCGCATCTGTATTTACGGCGATCTCCGCCATCTGCACCTGGGTGTTATCACAGCCTGGTATAGCCGAAAATAAGGACCTGATGCATGCCCTGCAGTTATTCGGTTTCCTGAATGGCGGCCCTGCCTTCTCCGTGAGTATGGGCCTGTTGATGGCTGGAGTTTCTGTGCCTGCACTTTTTTTGAAGCTGACGCCCCGCTGGATGGCTATCCAGGGACTGGTGCTGGCCTCTTTTGGGATACTGTGCACGCTGAGCCTTTTATTCTTTCCCGCCACCTATCTCTTACCCGCCGTGCGATTCGGTTCCATGATATGGATGATCGCCGTTGGGTTTTCTTTACCCAAAACCATGCCCTTGCATGCGTAATGGGTTGGTTGATAAATGCCGGCTGTTACCATTTGGGGTAACAGCCATTTTTTTATTTCCAAATTATGGGATAATGGAAAACCAGATGATCCATGCGATCCAGAAAAGTTGTAATGGGATGCGGAACCAAAGATAGGAGGGACCATTGCCATTGTATGTCCCTTTTTCATGATCGATGCGATTGAGTGCTGCATAGATATTGGCTGGCAACATCAGCAGCATCATGGCGATGAGTGCGTAAGCTGCTATCAGTCTCGTTGCAGGAAAGAGCAGGGCAATTCCCAGCCCGATCTCCGCAATACCGCTGATCACCACCGTTGTTTCGCGGAATGGCAAGGAGGGCGGCAACATCATGGTCATACCTTTTTTGAATTTGAAATGGCCCATGGCTGTGAAGCAAAACATCAGGGCCATGGAAAGATTGCCGTTGAATTTGAGATGCGGATCGGATTTGATCAACCAGGATAAGGAAATTCCAATCACAAAACTTGCAAGGAGAAGGATCAGTGGCTTCATATGCCTGTTTTGGCGCAAAGATAGATGCTGGTGCTGCTCCTTTTTATTGTGCCCAGCAAACAGCCGTTGATCGCCGGTGAATGCCGGGATTATTCCGGTGAATGTATTGACCAGGAGGTTGCCCCTTAAAACCTGTAACTGATCACTCCCCTGACATTGAAGGGACTGCCTGGTGTGTAATGGATCTCGGTCACGGGCCCGGGCTCATCTTTCAGTCGGCTGGTAGTGGCAAACTGAGTTTCATTCCACTCCTTATCGAAGATATTCTCCATCACGATGCCGAATCCGAAATTCTTCCACTGGTAATGGATACTGGCATCGGTGATCCAATATCCTTTGGCGACGATGCTATTGTCCTCATTGGCGGGCCGGTTGCCCATATACCTCGTTTTTATGCCGGCATCGATGCCGGAAGGATGTTTGAAAACGATACTGCCGGCTGTGGTGATGCGGGGCGCCAGGGGGATCCTGTCTTCTCCCTTGGGCTCTTGCGTTGCCCTCGCATAGGTATACGTGAGATCGCCGTTCAGGAAAAGGTATTTACCCAGTTGGTACCTGGCGCCGAGGTCGATGCCCTGCCTGCGGGTTTTGCTACTGGGCTCCACCACGCCTTCATCGCCTACATACACAAACTCCTGCTCCAGCCACAGGTACCAGGCTGCTGCGTTCAACATCAGCCTGGGCGCGGGTTTCCACATGATGCCAAGATCGGCGCCATACGCAGCGGGCAAGATGGTATGGCCTTCCTGTGCCACCACTACCCGTGCATCATTGCTATGGAATCCCTTTCCGAGTTTCAGGAAATACTGGAGACGATGGTTTTGATTGAAAATGATATTGAGCTTGGGGCTCAATATCGATCTGCTCTGCGATTGTTGGTGATAGGTAGCTGACAGCTTATCCGTATAGTCGAATTTGAGATGATCGATGCGGAGACCGGGATTGATCACCCATTTTCCTGTTCTGATCTCCGCATTGGCATAACCCGAGAGATTGGTCTCGGCGATATCACCCAGCATGATGGGATCCAGGGTGGTCTTACGGTTCACCGTATGCGACAGTTCGATATCATTGATATCGTCATTCCTCAGCCCGATACCGGCCTGGAGATCGATCACTGTCTTCTTCCAATAGAAATTCCTGTTGAGCTCGGATTGGAACCCGATGATATTCCTTTTTTCTTTTTGCCTGATCTGATCGCCGTTGACGGGATCATTGAGGAAGAAAGTGAAATTGCTGTAGAGCTCGAAATCGTAATGACTGAAATAAGCGGTGCTCTTCACGAAAGTATTCTCATCTACCTGCTTGAGGAATTGAAGGTTGATATTTGACCTTGAAGTATTGCCACCTTCGGTATCGTCGATGGCGCCGAAATGGCCGATCAGTCCATCTTTCACGGCGCGATCGGGAATTTGCCCACTGGCATTCCAGTCGCTTTTGAAATGGGAGAATGCGATGTTCAGCTTGTCGTTTTCATTCAGTAAGGTGCTGTATTTGCCCATCAGGTTGAGGCGACTGAAGTTCTGGGGGGAATCGAAAAAGCCATCAGTCTTGATATAATCCGTAGCCAGCCAGGCCGCTTGTTTTTCTGTGTTCACCAGGTTGAACATGCCGAGGGTGCGGAAGCTATTGAATTTGCCGGCTTCCACCTGAACCAGGCTATGGTCCAGCCTTTCCTTCGTTTCAAAAGCTACATACCCTGCCGTTGCCAGGTTGCCTTTATTGGCATAATAGGGGCCTTTATCGAAATCTATTTTTCCAATTGTTTCAGGGATCAGGAAATGCAGGTCCGCATATCCCTGACCGTGTGCATGGCTCACCATGTTCACGGGCATTCCGTCCACACTGATATTGATATCTGTGCCATGATCTATATCGAAACCACGGAGAAAGATCTGTTCCGCTTTTCCACCTCCGGCATGTTGACCGATGAAGAGACCAGGTACGGTGCGAAGGAGTTCCTGGGATGAACTGACTGGATTTGTTTGCAGGTCGATATCGGAAATGATATTGAGATGGCGCACGGCGGCAGTGATAGTGACGTTCTCCAGTTGGAAGGCCGCAGGCTGCAGCAGGATGCGCAGTGTGTCCCTGTCTGCCAGGATGGTCTGTGGCGCACAGGATACATGGGTGATGCGCAGGGAATCGCCTTTTTTAGCATCGCGTAAAAAGAAGAAACCATTCTCGTTGCTATGCTCATGAGCGCCGCTGGTGAGATGATACACTGTGGCATTGGCCAGGGGCTTGCGATCATGGCTGAGGATGGTGCCACGGATGCCCTGTGCCAAACACTGCACTGAACAAAGGATACATAAAAAAGATAATACCTGCTTCATATTCGGGGTTTTTGGCTGGCTGTAAAAAGCCTGCGTTTTTTTGCGGCCCCGAAAGTAGTGGATTTGCAAAGGATGGCCTGATCAGATTATTTAAACGGTCCAATTACTGCGGGAATCACTTATATTGCCGGTTGTTCAAACGATCATTAAAAAAATCTGCTATGACCCACCGCTTATCCATCGTTCTTGCCCTTTGTGCTGTAACAGGCCTGGGCGCTGCATCCTGGCGGAATGCAGTAACCGATCAGGTGCCTTCTGAAATAGCTATCGCAGCAAAGCCCATCACCACCGGGGCCGATCAGTTGCAGGCCTACCTGCCATATCTGAAAGGAAAACGCATTGGCATGCTGGTGAACCAAACCAGTATTATCGGCAATACGCCGCTGCCAGACAGTTTGCATGCCCTCGGGGTGAAGATCCAAACCATCTTCGGACCTGAACATGGCTTCAGGGGCAATGCCAGCAATGGCGCGCATGTGAGCGATGAAGTGGATCCAAAGACAGGCATCCCTGTGGTTTCGCTCTATGGCAAACAACGGAAACCATCAACCGAACAAATGGCGAAGATCGATCTCATGATCTTCGATCTGCAGGATGTGGGGTGCCGTTTCTACACCACAATCAATTCGCTCCGTGATGTGATGGAGGCCTGTGCGGACAATAACAAGGAGCTGTTGATCCTGGACCGTCCCAACCCGAACGGGTATGTGGATGGTGCCGTTATGGATATGAAATACAAATCCGGTATCGGTCAGTTCCCCATTCCTTTCACACATGGCATGACCATTGCCGAGTTCGCAAAGATGATCAATGGCGAGGGCTGGCTTCCGGGAAAGAAGCAATGCAAGCTGAAGATCATTCCTGTGAAGAACTACGCGCATAATATGGATTATACGCTGCCTGTTTTTCCTTCTCCCAATCTCAACTCTCAGCAATCTGTGGTGCTCTATCCGAGCATTTGCATGTTTGAAGGCACTATCATCAGCCAGGGCCGCGGCACGCAGGTGCCTTTCACTGTATTGGGCGCGCCTGCACTGAAAGGAAAGTACACCTTTAATTTCACACCTGTGAGCATTCCCGGCAAGAGTGAGACCCCGCTGCATCAGAACGAGGTTTGTTATGGCCTCGACCTGGGCCATTACAATATCGATAGTTTCAGGAGAGCCGGTAAGATCAATATCCGCTGGATGATGGAAATGTATAAAGCCTATCCGCAGAAAGAGAAATTCTTCGACAGGAGTTATAGCACTCAAATAGGGAATATCTATTTTCTGACAGGCGTTACAGAGTTCAAGGACCAGATCATTGCCGGTGCCAGTGAAGAGGAGATCAGGAAGAGCTGGGAGCCTGCCCTGGGCAATTACAAGAAGATGCGATTGAAGTACCTGCTGTATCCATAAATTATTTTACATATATGCCGTCGCTCGCGTGCCTGTGACCGGCGGCATATATTCCGCTCAATCCTGGTATTTCGTTTCCAGGTATCGGTCATAGAATTGCTCCAGCGCGGAGTAATCCGTTTTGAAGTTGGCATTGAGAGGGAACTGTGGTGTAGGGAAATAATGGGTAGGCCTCAGCCAACTGGGAATATGTTGCAGGAGATGCATATTCTCTTCCAGTTTGAACCCGGGCTCGCTGGTGAAGAACAGCCCGATGGTCATGTATTTGCGCGAGAAGATGGCCGCTGTTTCACTGATCGGACCGATACCGGAGAAAACATATTCCAGGTTGTTCAGGTTGATGCGATGCCCGAAATATTTGATCTCCCTGTCAACCCGGCCCGCATAGAAATACAGTTCTTCCTCCCGGTGGTACATGATCTTGTCGCCGGTCTTGTAATATCGTTTTCCATTATATTCCACAAATCCACTATGCTCCGGCATATTGATATAACCGTTGAAGGTTTGTTCTCCCGTTATATATAATTCTCCTTCCACATATCCATCTTCCGACAAGGAAGCATCCCCGATATAGGCCCTGCTACCGATATTGAGCTTTCCGATACTGACCACCCGGTTATGCGTTTGGGGAGATCCTTCTACTTTGTAGACGGAACAATAGATAGTGAGCTCCGTTGGGCCATAGCAATTGTAGATATCTGATCTGTTGAAATGATCCCGCATCAGTTGCCAATCTGTGTCTTGCAGTGGTTCTCCGCAGAACAGGATATGTTTGATCCTGTTGGGAGAGAATTGCGGAAGGATATTGTTCTTATGCATGATGCGGAGTGCTGAAGGAAGCAGGCATATGATGCTGCATAGTTCATACACAGGATTGTATGTTCCGTTCCTCAGATCGTCATAGGGGATATGTGCGATAGCAGCGCCATTGGTCCAGGCCATGAGCATGGTCCAGATGCTGAGGTCGAATGAGAATTTGAATGTGTTGGCGATCACGTCAGTTTCTACCACTTCAAACAGTTCCTGCATATTATCCGTGAATGCGGCGATATTGGCATTGCTGATGGGAACGCCTTTGGCGGCTCCTGTGGTGCCAGAGGTAAAGAGTATATAACGGATATCATCAGTGGAAAAGTTGTCGGGCATTTCTGTTTCCCGGAAGCAAAGGTAGCAGGGGCCGAAGGAGGGGAGCTGCATGGGCTCATATACATTATCGGTTTCCCGCCAGTGGGAGAGGAAGAAGTTCTCGTTGGTGAGGATCACGCCGGGATTGAGGATATCGATCTTATTGGCGATTAAGGGGATGGTGTCATCGATATTGATGGGGCAGTAGATATAATCCTGGGTGAAGCAGAAGTAGAAAGCGAAATAATACAGTTCGGGTTGGGACGAAAGTACTACCAGCTTTTTGTTGCTCCCCGGGGGCAGTTTTTTCCGGAGGGCCACGCAGGCTGTATCGAATTCATGATAGCTGTACCGCTTTGCTTTGTTGTATAGGAATATCTGATCCATAGAAAAGGTATTTCTGAAAAGCGGGGTACGGTCAGAGGTGGGTCAGTGATCCTAAATGTAAAAAGAAAAAAAGATTTGTCCTAGTTTCCTTTTATCCATTCTGCCATTTCGATAAAGCTGGGCACCCAGATCTCTTTTTGGTTCGCTTTCAGGAAATGCAGCAGTTGGCGATGGGCTTCCAGTGACACGTTGAGGTCGTGCCCGCCACCCACGCCGTGGAAGAGGAATACGAGGGCTTTTCCGGCAGCCATGGCCTTCTTCACTTCCGCTATCAGTTGCTCACCGGTATGCATATCCACTGCGAAGCAACCGATATTGTACAGGTCCTTCTGATCGATACCAGTAAGCGTATTCTCCGTGCCCCTTGCCGCCACAAACAGGGTAGTATCGAGATAGAGGCTGTCGTGGATCTTCAGGTCGCCACAGGGGTAAGCGAAGGTCCTTTTCTTTTTCCCATCTGCGATATGGAGCAGGTCGTTGGTAAGCCTGACCTCATCCTGCATACGCTTTACGCTATAGTTACGGAGATCATAATCAGCCGATAACCATTCCCTGCCCGGGCCACCTGTACAGGGGTGGAAAATGGTGTGATTGGCGAGCTCATGACCCTTTGCGGCCGCCCGCTTCCAGGCTGCGATGCGCTGTGTGAATGCAGGCTCCTTGCAGGTAAGATAAAATGTTCCTTTCAGTTTCAACGAATCCAGGGCTGGTACCACATTGTTCAGGTGCACATCCAATGCATCATCGTATGTAAGCACAACGGCGCACCTTTTATTATGCCAGACCCAATTGGTTTGAGCCGACACTATTTCGAACATCAACATCATCGATACTGTCACTAGCACTATCAAGAAGAGATATCGCTTACTGCTTTGCATGGCATTTTCGTATGTATATTGAAGATACTCAAATTCACCCGCTCTCAAAACCGGGGATCCTGTATTTTTGCAGGCTTATGTCAACTTCTTACTTATTTAAATCTGCCCGCCTGGGCTTCCGCAACTGGACCGATGCTGATATCGCTCCCTTTGCCGCACTGAATGCTGATCCTGTCGTAATGGAATTTTTTCCCAACACCCGCACCTACGATGAGACTGCCTCCCTGGTAGATAAATTCCGCCATGATTTTGAACAAAATGGATTCTGCTTCTTTGCCGTAGATCAGTTGGATACCGGCGCATTCATTGGATTCATCGGTCTCAACAAGCCCAGCTTCGATGCCTACTTCATGCCCTGCGTCGAGATCGGATGGAGGTTGATCAAATCCGTATGGGGACAAGGTTTTGCTACCGAAGGCGCTATCAGATGCCTGGAATATGCATTTGATGAGCTGAACCTCGAAGAAGTGTATTCTTTCACGGCCCTCATCAACAAACGATCCGAACGCATCATGCAAAAAGCCGGGATGGAAAAAGTGGGAGAGTTCTCGCATCCTGTATTGGAAGCTCATCATCCACTGGCGATGCACTCGCTTTACCGGCTCGCTCGGGGTTAAAAAAAGATGGCTGGGAAACGAACCAGCGCTTTTGTATTGGTATGGGCTTTTGTTTGGTGTGATTGGGCAATGGAATATGAGCCGGGCTTCTTCGCTTACGTTTCCAAGGCCATTTTTTTTAACCCCTCGCCGCAATAGTGTTCAGCGTGCATCAGTCAGGAAAAAGAGATAGCAGAGAATGGATGATTGCCGGCGGATGCTGAATGGGCGATTATTTGAGATTGATGGGGATGGAAGATGAAGTTGGTTGGTTGCAGAAGGGAATAAGTTCGATGAGATGACGATGAACGAAAATTGTGTATCGATAGCCTTGTTTGATGGTTCAATTGCAGGATATGGTGTATGGAAAATAGAATGGCAGTAATGTAAGGCGCATTTGCATATGAGGAACTCATTATGATGCTTGTAATGCAGTTAATGACACTTATGGGGATTATTGATGCGGCAAAAAATGAATGCGTTCAATATTCCTGCTGATGGAATGGCCTCTTGCCCTGGCATCGTGATGGAGCCAAAGGGATATGAAGAGCAGGTCTTGGAAACATAAGCGAAAAAGCTCATTAGAATTACTTCAGTCCCATCCAACCAACCCCCGCCCGTGTATCCCACAAAACGCTGGTTTGTTTCCGCAACCTGCGTTCATATCCCTTTGCGGGAAAAATTAATTCATTGGCTCATATCATTTTGCAGGAAAAAATTCAAGACGTGATCAACTCCTGCAACACCACCGCATTATTATGTTCTTCATCATGTGCTGCATACACCAACGTGACGGTGCCATGCTCTTTCGCTATTGCCCGCAACTCAGCCAATGCTTCATTGCCTTTCAGTTCAGCCTTGTATCGCTTCACGAACTCTTTCCATTTTTCAGGGTCATGATTGAACCATTTCCGCAATTCGGTAGAAGGCGCCACATCCTTCAACCACTGATCGGCATGAAGCGTGGCCTTGCTCAGTCCCCGTGGCCATAAACGATCTACCAGAACACGATATCCATCTTTGCTTTGACGCTTTTCGTATGCCCGTTTGATCTGGATCATAAAAGAGGATTTTGTCTTGATGAAGAACTATCATTTCTGTAACAACCAAAGCTACAAAGGGTTCATAAAAAAACAGCCTCCGGAGGCCGGAGACTGTTTGGTGCTTACACCCCTGTTTTTCGTGGAATGACGATTCAAAAAAAGATTATTTTCCTCCGGGTGTAGGTTGTTTTGATCCAACACTTTTTTCCAAAACGGAAATATATCGTTGAGCGTCTTTGTTATTGGGATCGAGGGTCAGGATCTTCTGGAGATAAGAGATAGCCTCGGGGAAATCCTTTTCCTTGTTGGTTTCGTAGGCTGCTACATACCCATAGGCCTCTACCAGCCATTTCCGGTTGGTGGCATTGGTGGTGTCTTTTTCCAGCACTTCGATGAGTTTGTGGTAATGGGGGATGGCTGTACCATTCTCCATAGTAGAGTCGTTCATACTATTGGCACGGGCACGCCAGTAGTAACCGAAGGCCTGTTCGGGGTATTTGGCGATGTAGGTACCAAATACGGTGTCTGCCTGCACATATTCTTCGGCGCGGAAATGCGCCAGTCCCCAGTTGAAGAGATCGAGGTTGGTGGCATGTTCGTTACCGGTGTAGAACTTACCGGAGTACCTGGCTTCGAGGCTATAGTTCTTCAGTTTTTTGCTGAGATCGGTGAGCTTCTTGTAGTAGGCGAATGCGGCCGTGCTATCGGCCTGATGTTCGGCGGCTTTCTCGTAATAGGCCATGGCACTGTCTTCCATGCCGGGTTGGGTACCGTACAGCTCTGCCATCGTTTCAAAATCCTTAGCTACATAATTGCTGTCGGTGCCGTTTGCGAAATACTGCTTCATGGTTTGGAGGGCAGTGGCGGTATCGTTGAGGCCGAGATAACTATAGGAAAGCAATTTGTACAGCCTGGCATTATTGGGTGAAGTGGCGATAAGCTTTTTGGCTTTTTCGATGGCCGGCTCATAGTTTTTGGAGAGATAGAGCAGGTCGGTGAGTTGGTATTCGTTGTCATCGCTGGGATCGCTATGGCGCTGGTATTGGAGGAAATAGCTCATCGCCTGGGGGATATCGCGATAGTAGTAATGGTAATACAATTCATAGTAGGCGGGTGCATAGGTTGAATCGGCTGCGATGGCTTTTTCGAAGTAGTCTACATATAGTTGGTCGTTCTTTTGAGCAACGAAGATCTTACCCATTTGATAGAGGGCGGCAGCGTAGTTCTTGTCTTTATTGAGTGCTTCATTGTAGGCTTTGTAGGCGCCTGTTCCGTCACCGAGCCTGCGGTAGGCGTCGCCCTGAAGGGCGGAGAGGGAGGCGTCTTTCTTCTCTCTTTTGATGGCTTTTTCGAGCACGGTGAGGGCAAATGCGGGGTCTCCGTTCTTTGCGTCCAGGTGGGCGTTGGCAACGGCGGAGAGAATATTGACGTCTTTCTCTTTGGTTTCCTGGATGGCCTGGTTGAAGAGGGTATTGGCGCTATCGGTCTTGCTCTCTTTCAGGAGGAGGGTGCCATAGGCCACTTCAAACATAGGCTGCTTGCGCATTTCAAGGGGGGCTGTGTTGAGCTGATCCCTGAGTATGGCAGTGCTATCGTTACCCGGGAAGGTTTGTGTAAGCAGGTACCAGTTCATGGCATTGTTGGGATCCGCTTTCAGGGAAGCGTGCAATACTTCGCGGGCGCTGGCATAGCGTTGGTGGTAAATGAGGCCCTTTGCATCGGGTTGTTCTTGTGCAAAGCTGCTGGTGGCGCCGCAGAGGAGCGCAATGGCTGTAACAGTTTTTTTCATTTAAGCACTTTTTAAAGGCTCCCGGCAGCAGGCTGACAGGAGAGTGACTACTAAATTCAGAGATCGCTAAAATTAAAAATCTGAGCTCAGTGTTGGATTAATGTGGCATTAGAATGATATTAGAATTGCCGGGTAGCGGCTCAACAGAATGTCTAAAGGTTATTTTTAAGCATGTAATTTTGAGTATGGAGGAACGGAAAATATTAATAGTGGAAGATGAGAAGAAGATCGCGGATACGCTCCGGATCGGCCTCATCGAGAACGGCTACCACGCCGAAGTGGCCTATGATGGAAAGATAGGGGAGCGCCTGTTTTTTCAGCACGATTTCAACCTCGTGATCCTGGATATCAATCTTCCGGGCATCAACGGGTATGAGCTCTGTCGCATCATCCGCGCCCATTCTCCCGGCATCCCCGTGATCATGCTCACCAGTTTGAGCAGGTTGAACGATAAGGTGGAAGGCTATAATGCAGGTGCCGATGATTATATCGTAAAGCCATTTGAGTTCAAGGAACTGTTGTTGAAGATCCAGGTGCTGCTCAAACGCACCATGCTGCAGCAGATCCCGGTGGGCAACCTGCTCCGCGCGGGTGATCTGGAAATGAACCTGGATAACAAGGAAGTGCGCCGGGGCGACAAAAAGATCAATCTCACCGCCAAGGAATTCCAGTTGCTGGAATTCCTGCTTCGCAATAAGAACAGGGTAGTGAGCCGGGCCGATATTTCCATCAATGTATGGGATATCGATTTCGATACCAATACCAATATCATCGATGTATATATCAGCTACCTGAGGAATAAGATCGATAAGGAATACCATCATAAGCTCATCCAGACCCAGATCGGTATGGGCTATATCTTAAAAACTGCCGAGCGATGATGCCCGTTCGCATACGCATCACTGTTCTTTTCGGCAGCATCGTGTTCGTACTGCTGGCCCTGGTATGCGGCGCCGTGTTCTATTTTTACTATACCAATCGCGAGCACGATATCAGGAGAAGGCTCACCAACCGCGCCATCACTACGGCGCGGATGTTACAACAACCCGAGGTATTCGATCCGCATGTGTTGCAGAAGATCGATTCCAGCACCGCCATGACCATGAAAAAAAAGGTGATGGAAGTGTATACGGAAGATGGCGGACTTGTCTATCGCTCCAGCGACCAACCCGCCGATTCCATCAGTTTTGATCCCTCCGTTTTTGAAAGTGTAAAAAAGAAAAGCCCATTTTATTTCCTGTCCAACCGCAAGGATGTTGTGGCCTGGCGCCCGGTGGATTCCACACAGGGTATCGTGATCATCTCGGCGGCTTATGATGAGGATGGGCTCACCAAACTGGGACAGCTAAAGATCATTCTCTGGCTTTGTTTCGGAGGGGGCGTAGTGGCGGCATTTGTGGCTGGTTATATTTTTTCCGAAAGGCTGCTCCGTCCGGTGCGTCAGATCACGGACGACCTGAAGGATATCTCTGCCCGCAATCTCGCCCGCCGCCTGAATACCGGGGAGGTACGCGATGAGTGGTTCTATTTGTCCGATACCCTCAACCAGTTGCTGAACAGGCTGCAGGAAAGCTTCGAGATACAGCGGCGCTTCATCGCCAATGCATCACATGAGCTCAGTACGCCATTGACGGCCATTTCCAGCCAACTGGAAGTGAGCCTGCAAAAGAACAGGGATGCGGGACAATACCGCGGCACCATGGAGTCTGTTTACCAGGATGTACAATACCTGAGCAAGCTCACCCAGACCCTGCTCGAGTTTGCGCAGGCTTCCGGTGATGCCGGTGGGCTGGAGATAGAACAGATACGTATAGACGAGATCCTGATGCAACTGCCTGCCGCTGTTCGCAAGCTCAATACGGAATACAGCATGGTATTGAGCTTTGAAGGATTACCGGAAAAAGAAGAGAAGCTGATCGTTTCCGGCAATGCAGAATTGTTGTTCTCGGCCATCAAGAACCTGGTGTCCAATGCCTGCAAATACTCCGATAACCACAAGGCCTGGGTACGGCTTTCCGTGGAGGACGATCATATCATCATCACTATCCGCGACAAAGGCAAGGGGATCCCTTCGGAAGACCTGCCCTATATTTTCCAGCCTTTTTTCCGTGGCGGCAATACCTGGGAGGAGAGTGGCTTCGGCCTGGGCCTGTCGCTGGTAAGCCGTATCATCAAACTGCATAAGGGCGATCTGACGGTGTCTTCGAACGAAGGCGAAGGATCCCTGTTCACCATTACCTTGCCCTCTTTTACTGAACTGGCGTAAGCGCCTGTCCATCCCATGTCAATATTGATATAAAATCAGTGAATCAATATGATCTTTCTGTACATTTGTTTCTTACCAAGGAACTTAACCTATGCAGGAAACAATCATCGAGCTCAGGCATGCTAATATTTACCAGGGAAATAACCTGGTGCTCCAGGATGTGAACCTCCATGTGAACCGTGGCGAATTCGTATACCTGGTGGGAAAAACAGGCACCGGTAAATCCAGCTTACTGAAAACCCTTTATGGTGATCTTCCGCTGAAGGAAGGCGATGGCACCGTAGTGGGCTTCGATCTCAATAAAATGGACTGGAAGAAGGTCCCTTTCCTGCGTCGCAACCTGGGCGTGGTTTTCCAGGATTTTCAATTACTCACGGACCGTAACGTGAACGATAACCTGAAGTTCGTGCTCCGCGCCACCGGCTGGAAGGACGAAAAGCTGATGGACGAGAAGATCGTTGACGTGCTGGATAAAGTAGGCCTGAAAGCGAAGGGCTTCAAGATGCCGTACGAATTGTCCGGCGGAGAGCAGCAACGTGTGGACATTGCCCGCGCCCTGCTGAACTCGCCCAAACTGATCCTGGCGGATGAACCTACCGGTAACCTCGATCCTGAGACCTCCGATGAGATCATGCAACTGCTGGTGCAGATCAGCCGCGATTATGGTACCGCCATCGTGATGGCCACCCATGATTATATCGTGATCAATAAATTCCCTGCCAGACTGGTTCGCACAGAACGCGGCAGAGTTATCGATAATGCCTCCATCTCCATGAGCTAAACAGCTTTTTTGATTCCGCAGTTAGTTGCAAAGGGATATGCACCGGCGCTGCAAAAACAAACCACCGCTTTTTTAGTTCTATTGAGCTATTGAGAAGATAAATGAGGCTTTTGTTATGCTATTGAGCTTTTGAACCTTTGTTTTCAAGGCGCCTTATGCATATCCCTTTGCAACTGCTGCCCGATAGTTCGACATTTTTTAACTGATCTTCAGGAACGCAAAAAATATTAACTGAAACGGCCATCTGCATATACAGGTGGCCGTTCTTATTTCGTATAGATAAGCTGGAACATAAGATGTAGCAGTATGAGATAGCAGTTGCCAAAGGGATATGCATAAGGCGCCTTGAAAACATAAGCGAAGAAGCCCGGCCCTGCACTTTAGCCCAATCTCCCCCCACTATCGCCCAATAGCACCACCACTGCGGTGGTTTGTTTTTGCAGCGCCGGTGTATATCCCTTTGCAACTGCGGCGCAAAATCAGTAATACAAATTAATTAGACCAGATCACTTGCGTCAACTGCTTCGCGTTCCTTTCATTATTGAACATCGGTTCCAGCAGTTGCTGCCGCAACACGATCTCTTCCTGTGTAAATGGATTATGGTACAATTGCGCTACGATCTGCCTGAAGCTCTCGGCATTGGTACCGATATGACAGGCGGGGCTGATACTACTGTCTTTCACTGCTGCATCATTCACCACGCAGTGACGTCCGTTGAAGAGGGCATTGATCAGTTTCAGTTTCACACCGGTGCAATTGAAGGAGGGAAGGATATTGATCTGCGCTTTGGAGATCATGTCCTGCATTTCATCTTCTGAAGGATTGGCCACTATGCAGGTTGCGCCGGAGCGCTCGGCTGCTTTTTCCAGCTTGCGGGAGGGGTCTTTCCCTGCAACGATGAAATGTGCCTGCGGGATCTCATTGAACACTTCTTCCATCAGCCAGAGGGCAGCTTTCTCGTTCTCGTCAACGGAAAGATTTCCCTGGTAGAGGCAGAAGCAGCCGATACCTTCCTTCGAGCTGATCTGATTGTAGGGCAGGAATACTGGCAGGTGCATGATATTCTTTGCCCCGAATTTGCTGCGGTAGGTCTGTACATCCTGTTCGGATACCGCCAGAATCACCGTGGCCTTATTGGCAATGGCTGCTTCGTATGAGCGTAGCAGTTTGCTTTCGTGGAGATAATATAATTTTTTGAAAACAGAATGTGTGGAATCTGCGAGCTGGCGATAGTATTGGTATTCCACATTGTGCAGCCGGAGGATGGTCTTCCGGTTGGCGAAGCGGTCGTCCTGGAGAATGCTGCTGCAATGGATGCCTTCCAGGAGGATGGGGTAGTCATCGCTGAGCAGGTTGTTCACCAGTTCTGCACTGCAGCGGGAAGCTACGATGTATGGGAGTTTATGAGAGAAGCCTTTGTGCCCGCACTGGCGCTCGTAATACTGAACGGAGGCGCAGTATTCTTCCAGTTCGGGTTGAGGGCCGCGGCCATATTCGAAGCAATGCAGGTGGATCTTTACGCCGGCCTGATGAAGGGCTACGAGTTTGTAAAAGAGATCGAACTGACCTCCATGGTTCACGGGGTAGGGAATATCTAATGAAACGATATGTAGGTGCCTTTCCAAAATGCTTATAAAATATTTGAATAAAATGAGATCAGTTTCTTTTCTTCTTCCTGCCAGTTCAGAGTGGTCCTTGCTTTCAGGCAGTTTGCCTGTAGTTCATTATACAATTTATCGTTGTTCAGCAATGTATTCAATCCTTTCGCGATGGTGTCTGGTTCCAGATCGGATATAAGAACAGCAATTTGGTACTGATTGTTTATTTCACGGTAAACGGGATAATCTACGCATAATTGTGGCAGGCCTCCGTGGAAATAATCGGAGAAGCGGTTTGCCAGTGAGAAATAATTGCTAATACCTTCTTTATCAAAGAGTGTGACACCGGCCCAGGCATTGCGGGTCACTTCCCGTAATTCGTCTGGCACCAGTTTATCCCGGAAAATAATTTTTTCTTCCAAACCATGATCGGCCCTTAGTTGTTTGGCCTGTTCCATGAAATTGCCGTTGCCACAGATCACGAGTTTTGCATTCACGTATTTCATAGCAGGGATCAGGGTTTCAAAGCTTCTGCCTTCATTCACGGCACCCTGGTAAAGGATATATCTTTCTTTTTTTTCCGGGATGCTCAGTGGGCGAAGCAGCGGCATATTCCGGATCACTTCGAAATGTTTCCCATACATTTTCCTGAATTCTTCTGCAATGGGTGTGTTGACCGTATAGTTATGATCGAACCGGGGAACGCTGAGGCGCTCGATCCGTTTCCAAAACTTATATATCCGGGGCCTGGTGGCGATCTCCTTCATTTCACAGAACAATTCATGCGCATCATATACCCTTTTGATCCCTCTCAGCCTGGTGGCGTACAGGACGGGCAGGATAGTATCCAGGTCTATCGCGCAAATGAGGTCTGCTTTTTTGAACAAGAGGTAAAAGAAAAGGCGGAGGTTGTATTCGATATAAAATCTTTTTCCCTTTTGAAAGAAGCAGTGCAGCCTTTTCTGCCGGAATGACTGTGGTTTGAGCGGGATAGAATTCTTTTCTTTTCTCCCCACCAGTTCCACCTGGTAACCTGAATGCGCAAGCGAATGACAGATCCGGATCATTCGCTGATCGAAAGTGCAATCATTGGTGATGGTGAAGATCAGGGTTTTCATCAGGGGCTGGTTATGGAATGAGGGGGCTTGACTGATAGATATGTTCGATCAGGCGGATGGTATGGAGGGCTTCTTCCGCTTCCAGGAGTTGCTGTTTGGGGTCCTGCAGGGCCGCGATCAGTTGGTCGTATACCTTATCGTGATTGCTCATACTGCCCTGGTAATGGCCATAATTGTTGGCACCATTACCTGCGGGGAGATCGGGCCTTTGCATGCCTTCCACGGAGAAATGTTCCAGTTCATTGAGGTATTGGCCGCCTACCTTCACGGTGCCTTTGGATCCGAATACCGTGATGGAGCCTTCCATATTGGAGCCATGGCTATTGATACTATATTGGAGGGTGCCGCGTGCGCCGTTGGAAAGTTGGAGGATGGCGGCACCACTGTCCTCGAACTGGATCGATCCCTGGTGAAGGGTATTCTGGCGGAAGCCGCTGACCACGGTGGTTTCGCCGAGGAGCCAGTAGAGGAGGTCGATGAAATGACTGAATTGGGTGAAGAGAACGCCGCCGTCCAGGTCTGCCGTTCCGTGCCAGCTATTGGCAAAATAGGAGGGGGGGCGGTTCCAGAAGCAATTGAGCTGGAAGCCCAGGATCTGCCCCAGTTTGTTTTGTTGAAGCAGTTCCTTCAGCACCAGTACCGGTGGATTGTACCGGTTCTGTTTCACTACAAAGAGTTTTTTACCGGTTTTCCTGGCCGTTTCGGCCATGAGCTGACCGCTGGCGGTGGAGAGGCTCATGGGTTTTTCGCAGAGCACATGGCATCCGGCTTCGAGGGCCTGGATGGCATGGGGGGCATGGAGGCCGTTGGGAGTGCAGATGCTGACCACATCCACCTGGTGTTGGTGGAGGAGATCGGTAAAAGATCGGTAACTTGCGGCCCCGTATTGGGAAGCGAGCTGATCTGCCCTGGAGGGGTCAATATCACAGACAGCCAGCAGTTTACCGCGGCTGGCGATCTGGGTGGCATGACGGGAACCGATACGTCCGCATCCGATGAGGGCAAAACGATAACTCATTGTATTCAAGAACGGGATACCCGCTTTTTTTAAAAAAATCGAGGCAGCAAGATATTAAAATCAGGATTAATTACATACCTTTGCCGCCAAAATAAGAAGAAGCAATCTTTGGATGCATTAAAAAAAAATTGAGATGCCGTATTTAACAAAAGAAAAAGTAGCTGATATTTTCACGCAATTTGGTGGTAATGCCGCTAACACTGGATCTATCGAAGGCCAGATCGCTCTGCTGACTGAGCGTATCAACAGCATTTCCAAGCACCTGCAAAAAAACAAACACGATTTCTCTACCCACCGTGGTTTAATGAAACTGGTTGGTCAGCGCAAACGCCTCCTGACCTATCTCAGCAAGCACAACCTGCAAGGTTACCGTGCTCTGATTGAGAAACTCGGTATCAGAAAATAACCATCGGATAATGATAATAACTAATTCCCAACCTCCATCCTGGTTGGGAATAGTTCTTTTTATCCGGAGGTTTTTTGTGTTCTGTATTTAAATTTTTTACCAGGCTGTTGGTTGTTTGGATTCCAATTCCCGCCTTCTCAGACCAGCAGTCTTAAATTGAGATTCTATGCTCTCACAACCAATTGGTGTGACCTTTGACATAGGTGGCGGTCGCATGGTTACCGTAGAAACCGGTAAACTCGCGCGTCAGGCACATGGTGCCGTAACCGTTCGTCAGGGCAACTGTATTATCCTCGCTACTGTAGTAGCCAACAAAGAACCCAGAGAAGGACAAGAGTTCTTCCCCCTGGTAGTAGATTACAACGAGAAGTTCGCATCTGCCGGCCGTATCCCGGGCTCTTTCTTCAAACGTGAAGGAAAGCTCAACGATTATGAAGTGCTGGTAAGCCGCTTGATCGACCGTTCTCTTCGTCCCTTATTCCCTGAAGATTATTTCTGCGATGTGCAGGTACTGGTTACGCTGGTATCTTCCGATAAGGAAGTGATGCCGGATGCCCTGGCTTGCCTGGCTGCTTCTGCCGCCCTCGCAGTTTCTGATATTCCCATCAAGGAGATCATTTCCCAGGTTCGCGTTGCGCGCGTGGAAGGTGAGTTCATCGTGAACCCGCTTCGCGCCCAGCTCGAAAAAGCAGATATGGACTTCCTCATCGCCGCCACTGACAAGAACCTCATGATGGTGGAAGGTGAAGCGGAAGAATGTGCTGAAGAAGACCTGGTAAAAGCTCTCGAGATCGCTCACGAAGCTATCCGCATCCAGATCAAAGCTCAGGCTGAACTGCGCGACAAGACCGGCATTGCAGGCAAACGCGACTATACCAAACCGGTAGTGAACAGCGAACTGCAGGAAAAAGTGAAAGCTTTCGCCGGCGAACAGATCTCCGCCATCGCACGCTCTGCCTCCGGCAAGAACGAGCGCTCTGAAGCATTCGATACGCTGAAAAAAGCGCTGATCGAAAGCCTCGGCGAAGAAGCGGAAGATGACGTGAAGAAACTGGCCAAGAAATATTTCGAGGACCTCAAATGGGAGAACGTTCGTAACGTGATCCTCGATGAGCGTATCCGCCTCGATGGTCGTAAACTGGATGAGATCCGTCAGTTGGCCATGGAAGTGGACGTACTGCCTTCTCCTCACGGTTCTGCTCTCTTCACACGCGGTGAAACACAGTCGCTCACTACAGTGACCCTGGGTACCCCCCTGGATGAACTGCTGGTTGAAAGTGCTGCAACCTCCGACTACACTAAATTCATCCTCCACTATAATTTCCCTCCTTTCTCTACAGGTGAGGTGAAAATGATGCGTGGTCCTGGCCGCCGCGAGGTGGGTCACGGTAACCTGGCAATGCGTTCCCTGAAACAAATGATGCCCGGAACTGAATATCCTTACACCGTTCGTGTGGTAAGTGATATCCTGGAATCCAACGGTTCCTCTTCCATGGCCACTGTTTGTGCAGGTTCACTGGCCCTGATGGATGCAGGTGTTCCTTTCCCCAAACACGTAGGTGGTATCGCGATGGGCCTCATCACCCGCGCCGATAACAAGTACGCGATCCTTTCCGATATCCTGGGTGATGAAGATCATCTCGGTGATATGGACTTCAAGGTGACCGGTACACGTGAAGGTATCTGCGGTGTTCAGATGGACATCAAGGTAGATGGTCTCAGCATGGACATCATGCGCGAAGCCCTCGACCAGGCCCGCAGAGGACGTCTTCATATCCTCAGCGCGATGTACGAAGCATTGCCTGCTCACCGCGAAGAGGTTAAACCTCACGCTCCGAGAATGGAGAAACTGTTCATCGATAAAGAATTCATCGGTGCAGTGATCGGACCACAAGGAAAGATCATTCAGGAGATCCAACGCGAAACCGGAACTACCATCAATATCGAAGAAGTTGGTAACTACGGTGAAGTGAGCATCTTCAGCCCTGCTAAAGAAGGTCTGGATAAAGCTGTTTCATGGATCAAGGGTATTGTTGCTGTTCCGGAAGTAGGTTCCGTTTATGAAGCTACTGTGAAAGGCATCAAAGAATTCGGCGCATTCGTTGAATTCCTGCCTGGCAAACAAGGACTGCTGCATATCAGCGAAATTTCATGGAAGCGTCTCGAGAGCATGGAAGGTGTATTGAAAGAAGGCGATAAAGTGAAAGTGAAACTGATCGGCATCGATCACAAGACCGGAAAGTTCAAGCTCAGCCGCAAAGCGCTGATGCCTAAACCGGAAGGCAAACGTCCTGAGAATAATGGAGCGCCTGCAGGAGAATAATCTTGCAGTGCTTTGAAAGATAAAAGGTCGCATCAGATTTTGATGCGACCTTTCTTTTTTACCGGAACAAGGTTTATGGTTGTTGTTTCTTTTTCTTTTTTGATGATTGTTTTTGGAGTGTTACTTCAAATGTTTTTTCCTGCGGCGGGAAACACATTTCCTCATTGCATGCCTGGAAATGCAAGTTGCCTTTGATAAGGCCAGGCGCCTTTTTCACATTTCCTGTGAACCTGCAAATGATCATATGTCCTTCTCCGGTATACACTTCGCTGCCACCTGCAAAACCCGCTTCAGGCCACTGGTGACCAGGCAAAAGCCTTAAACCTTCGGGGATACTGTCTATTTCCAGTTTCATCACAATATATCCCTGCGACTGGTTGAGGGAGGTAGGTGCATATACGTGCATACCCGGCGCAATATCGAAAACCAGTTGTAGTTCAGTTGTATCTGCCCTCTGTTTTGTAAAGGTTTTGATTGTAATTACTTTCTGCCCCATCAGCAGGGCTGCTGTAAAGCATAAAGCCAAACTAAGCAATCCTTTCTTCATCATACATTTCATTTTTTATTTCTTTCCAAGGAACACATACACATAACCTACATGCTTCAGCGTTTTGTACTCAGGTTTTACATAGGCCTGGTTAAAGATGATCTCCCTGGAGATATATTTTTTTTCATCCAGTTCTTTTTCTGTCAATCCGCTTTGTTTGCGTACCACATCAGCTCTTGACATTTTACTTTCGAGCGAACGTTTATTTGCTTCGGTGAAATAGCCACAATTCAAGCCATAGATACCGGTTTCCAGTTCCCATTTCCAGGAGAGTTCAGCATCGAACTGATCATCCCGGGTGGCCACATCCAGTCCCATCAGGATATCCATCACACCATCATTGTTCCAGTCTGTGATGGTGATGGAAGGATGGCTGCCGGGCAGTGCCTTGCCATTGTCGGCGGTAGTGATCATCTCGATACCTTCCTGGAACCTGTATTCACCGTTTTGTTTTACACCTTTGTAGAACATGAGAGTTGGGCTGTAATCCCCGAGATAGGCGAAAGTGGCAAACAGGTCGAGTACGCCATCGTTATCCCAGTCGAACAGGACAGGATTGATATGGCCGCCATGGTTTGGTCCTCTTTTATGAGCGGTGATAGGCGTTCCATCTACTTTGAGCAAAAATTTCCTGAGACCGAATTTCGGATCGGTCTTTGTGCCGATGTTCTTGCTGATGCGGATATCCTGTCCACCCAGTACCAGGTCATCGAGGCCATCTCCTGTAAGATCACCCACGGTCAATGTGTTGTAGTACCAGTAATTTCCTACTTCGGGGTCCAGCCTGTCCTGTTTTACTATATCTTTCTTTCCATGCGGATCTCCTTCCTGGAAAAGCCTTTCGCCGGACAGGTATCCATTCTTCGTTCCTTTGAAAATAATAATATCGCCGGGATGGTATTGTCCTGCCACGATATCGGTGTACCCGTCATTATTGAGATCAACGAAGGTGGGTTTGAAACCCATACAGCACCAGGCCCATAATGATAAAGGCGTTCCAGAGCTTTGATTAAAATCGCCACGCAGGTAATGGAATTCATCACTCAGGTCGGGCTTACCTGGCTCACCTCTATTGGGATAGACCCTGATGAAATTCCCGACAGGATTCCCATATTCCTGCCCTGATCCGAATTCGCCTATTAGCAGATCCTTCTTTCCATCTCCATCCATATCCCTGAATTCGGGATAGGCCCAACCCAAACCTCTTGCTTCAACCGGACCATAATTGGTGGTGATACGTGTTGGATTGGTAAGGGTAGGAG
>JAGIAP010000130.1 GCA_017744805.1 Chitinophagaceae bacterium
AATTGAACACGACGAGGCGAAAGAATTCCATCAGCGCTATAGGCGCAGCAGCTACATATCGATGGATCGCTTTGGCTATATCGAGGTAGGAAGCGTTATACTTATGATTGTCTCCATTCCTTTCAGGCGATTTGGCCAGTAAAGAGGAGAAATCTTCCACCTGGTATTTGGAAATGCCATCGGGCTTATAATCGAATCTGCGGGTGATATACGCCGGAGTACCATCTGCGAGGAATATCGTGCCGCATGCGGCTGTTTTTATTCCGAAAACCTGCCTCGCAATCTGCATGGTCACATGCTCATTGACGGGGAGGTCATTGACCAGATCGAAACGATCGGCCGGTACTGGTTTCAGGATATGTGTTCCGTGAGTATCCGAAACGGTCAGTCTATTCCTGTGTTCCGTTACACTGAATTTTTCCTGTACGCCACTGATGCTGATCCGTATCCTTTTTTCATTGAGGGCACGGGGAATTTGAATGGTTTTGCCCGCTTCACTGAAGGGGATGATATGCGATACTTTCTTTGAACGGTTGCCAAACAGCAATTGCTGACCGTTAGGGCTATACGTAGCATAGCCTGTTTGTAAAGTACATGGGCAGTATTTGATCCGGTTAGGATTCATATATTTCTTTAACGGTCAGCGGACCAATGGTTTCTGTTTCTGCTGTAGCCAGTAACAAACTGAAATAATCGTATTCATCAATTTTCAATACCCTGTTTTGTAACGCTTTGTTGGCACCTTCACTGAGCCTGTTCACCAATGCGGGGAACAGAATATTGCTTTCATAAGGCTCTTCGCGTTTGGGCAAGGTAACACTGATGGGCCTTGTACCGGCTTTCAACAGGTACTGCTTGTCATAAACAAAACGGTATAGCTTACCCGATTTGGAAAGTATTCCCGCCAGTTGACCATTGTATAAGATTTTGGCAGATCTCATTGCTCAATATTTTTTTCAGGCATCGGTACGGTCAGTTCCAATTGTAGCCCGATCGGGTGAATTAATTTCAATAATGTTTCCAATGATGGATTGCCCTTTCCGCTTTCAATCATTTGAATGGTTCGGATACCTACCTCTGCAATTGAAGCCAGTTGTGATTGCAGCAATCCCAATAACTCTCTTCTTGCTCTTATTTTTTCTCCTATTTTTATTACTTGATTCCGCATTTTCCTGCGTATTTACCCTCTAAATTACAATTTTATTTCAAAATAACATCAAATCCGCATTATCCTGCATAAAAATATATCATTTCCTATGGCTTTGTTTTTGTGATATTTGATGATAATAATTCAATCTTTATGAAGAAGACTATTGTGCCTATATGTTTACTGGGGCTCCTGGCCTGTAATAACCAGGGCGTAGATGAAAACAGATCTGATCGGAAAGACAGCGTAAAATTGGGATCCATATCTACACCCTCTTCCGGTCAATTGATCAAGCCAGGTTACAGCATCGGGCATCTTGTTATCGGCTCTTCCACAGACAGTGCCATCGCAATACTGGGCTCTCCGGACTCCTCGGATGCAGCCATGGGCAGTGCCCTGATGGCCTGGTATAGCAAGGACGCCAATCAATACAGGACCGCAATTTTCGCTGGCAGGAATATGGGAAATGATGAAGTAAGCCGTATCAAAAGGATCATGGTGAGCTCACCCTGGTTCACCACAGCGGATGGGATTGCCACTGGTTCATCCCTGGAAGCGATTGAAAAGAAATATAGCCTGAAACCGGTGGACGATGCCACAGCTAAAAGCAAAGGGCTGATGGTATTTGACGATACGGAAAAAGGCATCGCTTTCGATATCGATACGGCCAGTAAGATCTGTAAGGCCATTTCCGTTCACAAGCCGGGAGAAGGAGCTTCTTCCTATATCAATATGCACTAACGGGGCTCAATAGGGTATTTATAAAAGATCAGGACGTTGCCTGCCGATCCGGTCAACGTCCTGAAAAGCGATCGATCCTACAGGTTCAACTCCAATCTTGCAAATACAAACCTTCCATTGTACCCGAACTGCGTTACCCTTCTGCTGTAGAGGAACTGCCCGTTGGTAGTGTTGTTGATATTTTCCACTTTATCCGGGTATACATCCAGGATATTGTTGGAACCGATGGTAAGGCGCAAAGCGCGACTGATCTTGTAACCCAATGAAAGATCGGTGATGAGCTTGCCGTCGTAGGTTTGGAAAAAAAGCGGGTTGTTGGTAGCCTCATCCACAGAGCCGAAATACACATTGCGGAGGAAGACCGAGAACTTGCCGATGCTATAGTTGAGCGATAAATTGAGTTTGGCGCGGGGCACGGATTTTTCCAGGTAGATCCTGCTGGTTTGACTGAAGTAGATATTCTCTTTGCCTTTCAGTTTTTCAGAGGCTTTGATGGGACCTACCTGGTGCGTACTGGCCAAAGTGCCTGCCAGGTCTGCACGAAAATGGCCGCTGCCCAGTTTTGTATTGTAAGTGAGCACCAGGTCTACGCCTTGGGTCTCACTATTGATCGCATTGGCGAAGAAGGCGGCCTGGTTGGCATTGGCATTCCGCAGTAATTCATAGATCTCTTTGTCAACGGGCGATGCGCCGGGCGCATTGCTGCCAGAAAAAAGATCCGTGTAAACGATGCGGTCTGTGATGCGGGTGAAATAGCCATCCACCGTAAGATTGAATTTTCCCAGTGTTCCGGTAAATCCGGCACTGGCGGAAATGGATCTCTCCGGCTTGAGTTTGGGGATGCCCAGCAATTGCGCCGGGCGGCTATCATTGGTGAAGGTGCCCACTTCATACGGAATCCCATCCACGAAAAGCGTGCTGGTATTGGAATAGAAGCGTTGATGCAAGGAAGGCGCCCGGAAACCGGTACTGACCGATCCGCGAAGGCTCATATTCCTGTTTAATTTATACCTGGCCGTTAGTTTCCCATTCACCGTACTTCCGAAATCATTATAGTTCTCGAAACGTCCTGCGATACCCACCAGGAATGCATCCGTGAAATTCGCTTCAAGGTCCATATACCCTGCAATGGCGCTGCGCGTGGCATTCACGGCATTCTCGGGGCGGAAGCCGGGGAATACCTGTGCGCCACCTGCACGGGGAGAGCCATCAGGGCCAAACTTCGTATTGATATTGCCTTTGGGATCGGGCACCAGGATATCCGTTCCATCCTGGCTGACACCTATTTTCCTGGCACGACCATAATCTGTGTAGGAATTCTCGGCGCCGGCCACCAATTGGTATCGTTCAAAACGATGCTCTGCACCAAAGCCGATATCCAGTCCTTCCAGCACATCGAAATGCCTGCTGAAATCGAGATTGGTAGTGTTTTGCGTGAAGACGGGGCCACCGGCGTTGAAGCGGGTAGGAGAGGCCTTCTCCAGCGATGCATTGAGTGAATTCTCCACCCGGAAAATGAATTGGTTCTGCCCGTAAGTATTGCTCACATCGGCTTTCCATTTCCCGATATTGCCGCGGATACCGAAGGCCAGTGATTTATCATAGATATCTGAATGGATCTCGGGCAGAAAGCCGAGTGGATAGATATCGATGATATTCCGGCTATCGGATGGCAGTCGGTATACACCTGCTGCTTGTCCGTTGCGATAGCCCAGTCCTCCAAAGAAATAGAATTCAGCGCCGCTCTCCATCGGGATATTGGCGTTGAGGAAGAGCTGACCGCTGCGAAGGCGGCTCTGACCGGCGCGCATGCGGATATCGTTGCGGGTGATCTTGTTGGCGGTGAGGAATGAGTCGGTCTTGTCCACGGCACCGGGATACGTTCGATAGATAGGCCCAATCCAGGGGCCGGAGCGGTTGGTGTAGTTGCGGTAATCGTATGAGCCTCCGATATTGATGAAGCCACCACGGTCCCCGAGGGGAATTCCATAATCCAGGCCGGTCTGAACAGTCTGTCCATCGAAGTTGTCATCGGCTTTGGAAGTGTAATTACCACCTGTGGTAACGTTGACGTTCAGTCGATTTACGGAATTCTTCAGAATGATATTGATCACACCGGCAATGGCATCGGAGCCGTACTGGGCGGCGGCGCCATCGCGCAGGATCTCGATGCGGTCGATCACGGCAGTGGGGATGGAGTTCATATCGGTGCCCACGGAGCCCCTGCCGAAAGTGCCATTCACATTTACGAGTGCCGTATTATGCCTGCGTTTGCCGTTGATCAGCACTAACACCTGGTCCGGGCCAAGCCCGCGCAGGGAAGCGGGGTCGATATGGTCCGTACCATCAGCTACCGTTTGTGTTCCTGAAGCAAAGGAGGGGGCGATATAATTCAACAACTGGTTCACAGACACCTGCGGAGCGTCACCTACGATCCGCTTGATATCGATCACATCCACCGGTACTGGCGTGGCGGTCTGTGTTCTCGGTAAACTGCGGGAGCCCAACACTACCAGGGTGTTGAGGGTGGTGCCCGCTTCCAGCGTGAATTCCAGGGAGGCGGTTTGCCCGGATGCAATGGTAACGGACCTCGTGATCAGGGAATACCCCACAAAACTGGCAGACACATCATATTTACCGGCATTGAGCTCAGTGGTATATCGGCCATTTGCATTGGTATAACCCCCACGGTTGATAGGGTTGATCTGGATGGTAGCGCCGGAAAGCGGGGCTTTCCCATCGGTTACTGATACCTGTAAGGTACCTGTCTGGGCATAGAGAATGGTCACAAAGGAAAGCAATGACAATAAGCAGGCGATCCGCCTGCAAGAGGGTAAAGTCTTTTGCATACGAAAAGGTTTTGGTTCAAAATAAAATTGCCAACCGGGGAACGGATCGTATGGTTGCCGGTGAAGGCATGCAAGCAACTGCTGAGAGGGTACTTGCTGTTGAACTGTTAATCAGCCAGCATTTTACGAGGATGCAAGAGGAAGTACAATATACGCAATGAATTGCGAAAAGTCAAGAGCGATCTAACGTTGATGGCCCATACCAAAAAAGAGGCCGCCTCCCTGCGGAGACGGCCTTCAACTTCAACCGATACCCATACATATTTATTTGTATCCGCCACCCAGTGAGCGGTATAGCTCCACAACCACGCCTAACTGGCTGCGTTGGATGGTGGCCACATTGAGCTCTGCCTGCAGCGCATTGGTTTGCGCAGTGATCACTTCCAAATAATTGGCCATATCAGACTTGAACAGCAGTTGAGCATTCTGCACGGCAGAACGGAGTGTGTCTACCTGTGCATCCGCGATCTGACGTTGCTGCTTCAGTTTTTCCGTACGTACCAGGGCATTGCTCACTTCAGTAGTGGCCTGCAATACGCTCTGGCGGAAATTGATCACAGCCTCTTCTCTTTGCAGTTTCGCGATCTCAAATTGTGTTTTGAGATTACGATGCTGAAAAAGAGGTTGCAAAATGGTTCCGGAAGCCAGGCCGAACAAGGAGTTCGGTATACTGAACCAATTGGTGGCCTTGAAGCTTTCCAAACCGCCGCCTGCCGTAAGGTTGAGGGCGGGGTACATATTGGCCTGCGTCAGCCCTACCCGCGCATTGGCCACCGTGAGGGCCAGCTCGGTAGAACGGACATCGGGCCTGCGGCTTACCATAGCGATGGGAAGGCCGGTGGATAATTGCTCGCGCAAGGTTTGTTGCGATAAGTTGCTGCGGCCATCCAGTTTACCAGGGTTTTGCCCGGTGAGCAATTGCAGGGCGTTTTCCTGCAAGGCGATGCTCTCCTCCAGTTGAGGGATCAGCAGCGCAGTGGCCTGCCTTTGTGATTCAACCTGCTGAACAGCCAGGGTGGTTACAGAGCCACCGTCGCGAAGTGCGCGCGTGGCCAGTACCAGGCTATCGTTCAACAGAAGATTGTTCTTTGTGATCTCCAACTGCTTGTCCAGCATCAGCAGGTTATAATAACCCTGAGCAATATCCGAGATTAACTGCGTTTGAACAGCTTTCACGGCCTCCTGTTGCTGGAGGTATTGACTGATGGTCACTTCCTGCTGGCGACGGATCTTACCCCAGATATCTGCCTCCCAACTGAAATTGAGGGCGGCGTTATAATTCTCCACGTATGATTTTCCGAGGAAACTGCCAATGCTGAGACCATTCAGGCTATTTTCTGAAGGGCGGTTGATGCTTCCCGTTACCTGGAGGTTCACTGCCGGCAATTGAAGCAGCCTGGCCTGCCTTACCTGCTGCTGTGCCTGGTCCATTCTTTTGATGGCGGCCTGCAGGTTATTGTTATAGGTGATGCCTTTGCTGATCAGGTTTTGAAGCACCGGATCCGTAAAGAATTCTTTCCATTGTATATCCGCGATGCTGCTGGTATCCGCATAGCTCACCGTAGTGGCGGAGTCGGCGGTAAACTGCTGTGGCAGCGGCAGTTCTGGCCGCTGGTAGTTTTTGCCCACCTTGCAGGCGGATAAGGATCCTGCAAGGGCCAGCGCCACAGCGATGCTTTTATATGAATTGGTGATAATGCTTGTCATACTTCAGTTATTTATTATTCTGCAACGAACACTTCTTTCTCTTCTTTTTTCCTTCCTATTTTTTCCTGGAGGTACTGGAAGATGATATACAGTACTGGCACGATGAACACGCCCAGCAATACGCCTGTCAACATACCGCCTGCAGCACCGAAGCTGATAGAGCGATTGCCCTGTGCCGATGATCCGGTGGCGCGCATCAACGGGGTGATACCCACAATGAAGGCGAAGGAGGTCATCAGGATGGGACGGAGGCGCAGCTTGGCGGCTTCCAGTGCGGCATCCAGCCTGGTCATACCCGACCGACGCCGTTGTACCGCATATTCTACTATCAGGATGGCGTTCTTCGCCAACAGACCGATCAACATGATCAATCCCACCTGTACATAGATATTGTTATCGATACCTACCAGTTTGATGAAGAGGAATACCCCGAAGATCCCGAAAGGAATGCTCAGGATAACGGCGAACGGAAGCAGGTAACTTTCGTATTGCGCTGCCAGCAGGAAGTATACGAAGATCACGCAAAGCAGGAAGATGATGCCTGATTGTCCACCTGCAGCGATCTCCTCTTTACTCATACCCGTCCATTCGTGTTTGAATCCACGTGGCAGGAACTGTGCAGCTACCTCATCCACGGCCTTGATAGCATCACCCGTACTGTATCCGGGTTTTGGCATACCGTTGATGGTAACGGCATTGAAGAGGTTATTGCGGGTGACGGTTTCCGGACCATATGTTTTACGGAGGGTCACCAACGTATTCAGGGGCACCATTTCTCCGTAACTGTTCTTGATGAACATATTACCCAATGATTCAGGATTGGTGCGGTATTCCACATCTGCCTGCACCACCACGCGATAGAATTTACCGAAGCGGTTGAAGTCTGACGCGAACATGCTACCATACATCACCTGCATGGTATTGAGCACATCACTAACGGAAATGCCTAATTGTTTTGCCTTGGACTCGTTGATATCCACCATGTATTGCGGGTTGCCGGCATTAAAGGTGGTGAAGGCCATAGCGATCTCGGGGCGTTTCATCAGCTCACCGGCAAAGGCCCAGGCCATGCCACCGAGCTTATCTACGGGACCGTTATTGCGATCCTGCAGAATGAACTCGAAACCTTCCACATTACCGAAGCCCTGAACGGTGGGGAAGGCGAAGGTGAAGATATTCGCTTCCGTGATGGAGCCCAATGCTCCCTGCAGGGCGCCCATATTATCGGCGAGCTTCTTCACGGCTCCGCGTTTCTCGAATTTCTTCAGGCGAACGAAACCGATCGCATAGTTGGAGCTGGCAGAGTTGCTCAGCAGGTTGAAACCGGTTACGCTGAAATACGCTTCCACGGATTCCATCTTGCTGATGATGCCTTCTGCTTTCTTGATCACTTCCTTGGTACGGTCCAGTGAAGAACCGGCAGGGAGTGTAACGTTATAAAGAATGAAGCCCTGGTCTTCCGCTGGGATAAATCCGGTAGGCGTTGTTCTGGCCATCCAGTAGGTAGCGCCGGTGATCACCAGCAGACCGGTAATGGCTATCCATTTTGTTTTGGCGAGGAATTTCACGGTGCGGCCATAACGGTCCGTCATGGCATTGAAACCACGGTTGAAGCCGGAGAAGAAACGTTGTGTGAATCCTTTCTTTGGCGCATGTCCATGCTCGTCGTTGGTATGCGGGTTCTTCAGAAAGAGCGCAGAGAGCGCAGGGCTCAGTGTCAACGCGTTCACCGCAGAGATGAGGATGGCGATGGCCAGGGTGAAGGCGAACTGCCTGTAGAACACACCGGCAGGGCCTTGCATGAACCCAACAGGGATGAACACCGCGGCCATCACGAGCGTGATAGAGATGATGGCGCCGGAGATCTCCTGCATGGATTTGATGGTGGCTTCACGGGCCGGTAAGCGGGTATGTTCCATCTTCGTATGCACGGCTTCCACCACCACGATGGCGTCGTCCACCACGATACCGATGGCAAGCACCAACGCAAAGAGGGTCAGCAGGTTGATGCTGAAACCAAAGAGCTGCATGAAGAAGAAGGTACCGATAATGGCCACCGGCACGGCAATGGCCGGGATCAGCGTGGAACGGAAATCCTGCAGGAAGATGAACACTACGATGAACACGAGGATAAAGGCTTCGATCAGCGTGTGGATCACCTGGTCTATCGACTCATCCAGGTATTCCTTGGTAGAGTACATATTCATGTAATGAACGCCTTTGGGGAAGAGCTCGGCATTCTTGCGCAGCACTTCATTGATGGCGATCTGTATCTCGTTGGCATTGGAACCGGCCGTTTGGAAGATGGCGATACCAATGGCGGGGTGGCCGCCCCATTTATTGTCAACAGTGTAGTTGAATGATCCGAACTCTACGCGTGCCACATCTTTCAAGCGGAGGATGGAACCGTCGGCATTCGCTTTCAGCACCATATTCTCATAGTCTTCCCCGTGATTACCCTTGCCTTTGTATTTAAGTACATACTCGAAGCTCTCTGTGCTGCTCTGACCCAAGCGGCCGGGGGCTGCTTCCATATTCTGCTCCTGGATGGCCTTGAGCACATCCTGGGGGGAGAGATTATTGGCGGCAAGCCTGTCGGGCTTCAGCCAAACACGCATGGCATAGTCCTTGGAACCGAAGCTCATGGCCTGTCCTACACCAGGTACACGTTGGATCTCAGGGATCAGGTTGATACGGGCATAGTTCTGGAGGAAGGTCTCGTCGAAGAGGCTATCCTCGCTGTACAATGCCGGCACCATGATCATGGAGTTCTGTTGCTTCTGGGTGCTGATACCTGCCGTTACCACTTCGGCGGGCAGCAGGCTAACGGCTTTGGACACGCGATTCTGCACGTTCACCGCTGCCAGATCGGGATCGGTGCCAAGCTTGAAGAAAACGGAGAGCGTCATGGAGCCGTCGTTATTGGAGTTGGAGGTCATGTAGGTCATGTTCTCCACACCGTTAACGGCTTCTTCGATGGGTGTGGCTACCGCGCGGGCCACCACTTCGGCATTGGCGCCGGGATAGGTGGCGGTAACGGTAACGCTGGGCGGTGCGATATCAGGGAACTGCGTCACCGGCAGGGTGGTGAGTGAGATGATCCCCAACAACACCAGTATGATGGATACAACCGTAGATAGTACCGGTCGTTCAATGAATCTTTTAAACATGGGAATATGATTTTTGTCTGTTGGAAATTGATCCAACCGATAAGTCTTGTTCTAACAATGCATGTCTGATGAGAGCAGCTATTCGATACCGTTATAGCGGCTTTGCTTTCAGCAGGCTGTCTGCGGAGATAGGCTGGGGCACAATGGCCATGCCATCGCGCAGGTTACCCACGCCGGAGAACACGATCTTTTCACCGGCATTCACACCGGACGACACGAAATAATAATTGGCTGATTTACCGGAAATGGCGAGTGGTTTGCTCACCACCTTGTTGCTGTCCGCAACGGTGAATACGAACACTTTGTCCTGGATCTCGAAAGTGGCTTCCTGCGGAACTACCAGTGCAGACTGCATCAGTTGCGGGATACGCACCCTGCCTGTATTACCGGTACGGAGCGTACCGCCTGCATTGGGAAAGGAAGCACGGAAGCTGATGGCGCCCATCGTTTTGTCGAACTGGCCATCCACCGTGCTGAGCCTGCCTTTTTGCGTATATACGCTACCGTCAGCCAGCAGCAGTTCCACCGCTGGTACCTTTCTCACTTTCTCTTCCAGGGTATTGCCAGCGAACTGGTTCTTGAAAGCGATGAAATCCGGCTCGCTGAGGGAGAAGTAAGCATACATTTCGCTTACATCTGACAACACGGTAAGCGCCTGCGCTTCGCCCTTGCCCACCAGTGCCCCGGTTTTGAAGGGGATGCGGCCGATATATCCGCTCACAGGGGCCTTGATGAGGGTGTACCCGATATTGATCTGGGATGAGCCCACCATCGCTTTGGCCTGATCGGCTGCTGCAACGGCTGCGTCGTAATTGGCCTGTGCGGTCTTCAGTTGCACTTCAGAAACCACTTTGGCATTCACCAGCGGAGTGAGGCGGTCTATTTCCACCTTTGCACGCTGGATATTGGCCTGTGCGGCGCTGAGACTGGCTTTGGCATTGTTATAGGCCTCGTTGTATTCTCTGTCGTTGATCTTGAAGAGGGGCTGGCCTGCTTTTACGAAAGCGCCTTCGTCAACATAGATCTTTTCCAGGAAGCCTGCTACCTGTGGGCGGATCTCTACGTTCACCCTGCCTTCCAGTGCAGCGGCATACTCACGGTAGGTAGTAGCCGGAGCCGTGGTCACTTCCACCACCGGCAGATGCGGAGGGGGAGGAGCGCCATATGCCTGGCCGGGATTGGCTGAGGATCCGCAGGCGGAAAATATGATTGAGGTAATGAGAACGCCTGCAAAGAGGGCGTATGTTTGGACAGTCAGAAACGGTTTCAAGGCTCGTCCATTGGTCTTCAGTAATGGTTGCATAACATGGTTGTTTGAGGGGAGGAAACTCCCCGCGTTTTGTGATTACAATTTTACTTCTGTTCTATCTGTGTTTGTACTGTTCAGTGTTTACCGGAGGTTAAGTTTCCATTCAGGCAGGCGAATCGCGTCACTTAATGTTTTAACACCATTATTTTTCCTAACAGTGTTAATGATTTTGGCAAAAAAAATAGTGTTCTTTTCTACGGGGCCAGGTTTTTGATGAAGCCGCTGATGGCATCATCGAGCACCATTTTATTCAGTTCATCACACATATCTGAAGTGCGCATCATTTTGATGGAGATGAGCCCATGCAGGATGGACCAGAATGTATGACTTTTGAGACAGGCATTGTCTTCGCTGGCATTCTTTCCGAGGATGGCATTGATGGGTTGAATCATCAGTTCCCTGAATCCCACTTTCTCGGGCAGGCATTTTTCCTGTTCTATGCAGGGGATGCCGAGGTCGAACATTACCTGGTAGTATTCCTTGTTCCTGAACGCGAAATTCCAGTAGGCGTCTGCCATGGCTTTGATCTGGTCTGCCGGCGCGGTATGCTTGTTCCGGGCCTGGTCCATTTTCTTTGTTAGCAACCTGAATCCATCCCTTGCAAACTCTAAAAGGATATCTTCCTTGCTGCCAAAGTGATCATAGATCACCGGCACACTGTACTCGATGGCGTCGGCGATCTTGCGGATGGAGAGTGATTGCCATCCCTCTTCCGTTACGATCCTCCAAGCGGTAGCCAAAATGCTTGAGCGCACCTCGTCTCGCTGCCGCAGCCGTCTTTCTGTTATGCCCATATGTATGTTTTACCTAACAGTGTTAGCAAAAGTAGGGATGTTTTTGAATTCAACAGTTATATTTTAAAAGAAAAAATTATTAAGAAGGCAAAACCCGGTATGGAGGCCGATTTTGAGGGGATAAAACCCAGCCGTAGAAAAAAAGGCCCAACAATCCGGACATTTGTCCTGTTATAGCTCCCTGAACAATTTTATTTTTGCAGGTTCTATGAGTACAGAGCGCATTGGAATGAGAACGGAAGCATCGGCTACCATCAAACTGGCCATCCCCATCATTATCGGGGAACTGGCACAGATGGCTTTACATATTATAGACAGCGCCATGGTGGGCGCCATCGATTACCACCAGTTGGCCGCCGTGGCCCTGGTGATCAATACCATCAATATCCCATTGGTATTCGGTATCGGTATGACCATCGCCGTTTCCCAAATGGTGAGCATGGCCAATGGCCGCAATGATCATGGCCAGGTATCGCATTATCTTTTCAATGGCTTCGTACTTTGCTCGGTGATGGGTATCGTCATTTCCCTGGCCTTATGCTTCGGAACGAATATCCTCTATCATCTCGGCCAGGACCCTGAGGTGGTGAAACATGCCGTGCCTTTCATGAAGTTGATGGCGCTTTCCATGATCCCCATGCTGATGTTCATGACCCTCAAGCAATTCACTGACGGCCTTGAATATACGAAAACAGCCATGGTATTATCGCTCATCTCCCTTCCCCTGAATGTGTTCATCAACTGGTTGCTGGTCTACGGCAATTGGGGAGCGCCCAGGCTTGAACTGGTAGGAGCGGGCTGGGGTACCCTGATCACGCGTACGCTGATGTTCTTTGTGTTGCTGATAGTAGTATTCCGTCATAAACTTTTCCAACCTTATATAGCTGTCAGGGATCATCAGTGGAAGTTGCGTGGCAAAACCATCGGGGAGCTCCTGCATATAGGAACGGCCAGCAGCCTGCAATTGGGCATGGAGGCCGGCGCCTTTGCCGTGTCAGGCATCATCATCGGCACCCTGGGCGCAGTGGCGCAGGCTGCGCATCAGATAGCGCTGAGCCTGGCGGCATTCACCTTCATGGTGAGCATGGGACTGGCACAAGCCGGATCTATACGCGTGAGCAATTCTTTTGGAAGAAAAGATTGGCCCTTGATCAACCTCATCGGAAAAAGTACTATGATCACAGCCCTGATCTATGGTCTGCTTTGCGCTATCATTTTTGCCTCTTTCCGTTTCCTGTTGCCCCAACTGTTCAATGATAATATCGAAGTGATCGCACTGGCCGCCACCTTGTTGCTCTTTGCGGCCGTGTTCCAGATCAGCGATGCCACACAGGCCATTTGTGCCGGACTGCTGCGTGGTATCAAAGACGTGAAAGCGCCTACGGTTTTCATCGCCATCGCATACTGGGCCATCGGTATCCCCGTGGGTTGGTTCTTCGCCTTCAAACTGGAGCTGGGCGCTTCCGGCATGTGGCTGGGCCTTATCACTGGTCTCACTTTCGCAGCAGGATTCCTTGCATTCCGGTTCCTGAAAATGGTGAAGAAAGAGAACAGGCAGTTATCAAAGGCCTGATGATCCGGCAGTGATGGCCATATAATGCTGTACCTGCTTTTCTCGCTCCCGCAGGAACCTGGCCCCGAAATAGAAATTGGTATGGTCCTCGAAATTCTCATACTGGTATTGCAGGTAGAATAGCAAGAACAGGAAACCCAGTTGTGGCAAAGCTTTCAGTTCATCAGGCTGAATGGCCCTGATGGAAGTGTAGTGATCCAGGAACAATGTCAACCTCCTTTGCGCCTCTTCCACAGAAGGTGTCAGCAGGGAGAGGTAGAAGGCATAAGAAGCGATATCGTTCATAAGCCAGCCCTGGCCCGCAAAATCGAAATCGAATAAGGTGATATTCCCGCCCTCATCATGATGCCAGTTCTTGGGCATGTAATCATAATGACAATAGCCGGTACTGAATTGGGATAAATCCAGTTTTTCAAGTGCCTTCAAACAATCCCCGGCGGCTTGCTTCAGCTTCGCATATTCTTCTATTAGATCGAATTGTTCATATGCCGGGCGTACCGCCTGAAGCGGTTCATGAAGCATCGTGTTCAACGTATACTTCTGCCTGTTATATGGGATTGTCAGCCCTTCGGTTTGTTGATGGAATGTAGCGAGGTACTGCGCTGAGCCGATGATCTCTTTATCAGTCTGCTCAATGATGGGGCGGCCCGGCGCATAATCATACAGGATACCATGACGAATTCCCTCGATGGCCTGGAAGGGCTGCAAGGCATTGCCACTAAGATCTTTCACGGGAGCGGCTACACGAATATTTTTTTCTAGCAGATATTGAAGGAGGGCAAGCTCTCCTTGTAATGCTTCCATTGTCCTGTGCATGGGCCGGAATATCTTCAAAATATACCTCGCGGAATCTGCCCATACCTCATAGGTATCGCTTACGCCACGCAGTTTGTATTGACATCGTACACCTGAAAGACCATATTGTTCCTGGATGAACTTCGCCAGGGCAGGGGCGGAAAATGTAGAATAACGGGTGGGGAAGATGGTCATGGTTGGAAGTTTTCAGGCTGGAAAAAAAGGGCTGCAAAATAAGGAGAATTTCAGGATGGCAGAAATGGATACATAAATATTAACGAGGAACCGGGAGGAAAGCCTAACTGGAAACCAGCAATTTTAACAGATCGGATATTGGATTTGCGCTTAATTGATGCTTCGTAATAAATTGATAATAAACGAGTAAAGAA